>NZ_CVTS01000039.1:0-185972 GCF_900004755.1 Pseudomonas sp. 25 R 14
CCCGCTTGTATGTTTAAACTTGAAGGGGTGGGCGGTGACTAAAAGCCCGATTCCGACTCTAGCCAGTACGGACCGTGGGAGACTTCTCGTCCCGCCCTTTCTACCCCAAGCGCCGATAAGGAATTCATCGGGAAAACCGACGATAGAGGCAAGCCAGCGCTGGGGTAGACCCCGACAAGCCCTTAAACACTAGCTCCGAGGATTTGTTATGACAATCCTTACTTCACCAACGGTTCTGGGTATCGATGTGGCCAAGGCCGACGTCGTCGCCTACCGCGAAGACCTCAAAGCCATTCAAACCATTACCAACGACCGCGATGCTCTTGGCCGCTGGCTCAAAACGCTACCTGCCAACAGCTCAATTGCCCTGGAAGCCACCAGCACTTACCACTTGGACACAGCTGAACTCGCCCATGAAATGGGACATCGGGTTTACGTTGTAGACGCTTATCGGTTGAGCCATTACCGCGAAAGCATTGGCCAACGGGCGAAAACAGACCCTTGCGATGCGCGTTTGCTGGCGCGCTACCTGAGCAGCGAGCAGGAACGGCTGCGGCTCTGGAGCCCACCTCCGCAGGCTTATAAGCTATTGAAAAGCTTACTGCACCGACGTGCAGAGCTTATCAACTTGCGCGTGAGCCTAACGCTGAGTTGGTCGGGCGAACCGCTTTTGAAGGACGAATTGGCCCAGCAGTTAAAGTCCTTCAAACAAGCTGAGCTGGTCATTCAGAAGTTGCTGCACAAAGTCAGCAAAGAGGCAGGCATCACCGAAAACATCAAGCGCTGCAAAGCCATTGAAGGGGTTGGTGATCTTACGGCTACGGGTCTAGCGACAGCCTTCATGCGTGGCCATTTCGCCAGTGGCGATGCATTCATCGCTTTCTTGGGGATGGATCTGAGACCAAAAGACTCCGGAAAGAAGGCCGGTCCTCGGCACCTGAGTAAAAAGGGCGATTCGGAGTTACGGCGCCTTGCTCACAACGCAGCAATGGCCGCTAGCCGATCGCCGACCTGGAAACCCTATTACGAGTCCTACCTGGCCCGAGGATTGGC
Organism: Pseudomonas sp. 25 R 14; assembly: GCF_900004755.1. Taxonomy (NCBI): domain Bacteria; kingdom Pseudomonadati; phylum Pseudomonadota; class Gammaproteobacteria; order Pseudomonadales; family Pseudomonadaceae; genus Pseudomonas; species Pseudomonas sp. 25 R 14. The sequence goes on from NZ_CVTS01000039.1 coordinate 1,054, forward strand.
AAAGACCCAAGCCCTGGTGATCCTCGCCCGCAAGCTCTGCCGGGTGGCATTCGCGCTGATGAAAAACCAGAGCGAATATCAGCCGAATTTAAGGTTGCAGGGTTTCCCTGCAACATAGAATCTCCCACATGGGTGTCAGTTAGGGGTGATCGCACCATCCACCAACACCTGCGCCTCTTCCACCAGGCGCTTGAGGTGATCTTCGCCAATAAAGCTCTCGGCATAGATCTTGTAGATATCCTCGGTGCCCGACGGCCGCGCCGCAAACCAGCCGTTTTCGGTCATGACTTTCAGCCCGCCAATCGCCTGGTCGTTACCCGGCGCATGGCTGAGGATCTGCTGGATGCTTTCCCCGGCCAATTGCGTGGACGTGACCTGCTCCGGCGCCAACTTGCCCAGCAGCGCTTTCTGCGCCGGCGTGGCCTTGGCATCCACACGAATGGCGAAGGGTTCGCCCAGGGCGTCAGTCAGGCCACGGTAGATCTGGCTCGGGTCCTGGCCTTTGCGCGAGGTCATTTCCGCGGCCAGCAAAGCCGGGATCAAGCCGTCCTTGTCAGTGCTCCACACGCTGCCGTCCTTGCGCAGGAACGAAGCCCCCGCGCTTTCTTCGCCGCCAAAGCCCAGGGAGCCTTCGAACAGCCCGTCCGCAAACCATTTGAAGCCCACCGGCACTTCGTACAGGCGCCGGCCGATGCGCGCGGCCACGCGGTCGATCAAGCCACTGCTGACCACGGTTTTACCCACGGCGGCATCAGCACGCCACTGGGGACGGTTCTGGAACAGGTAGTCGATGGACACGGCCAGGTAGTTGTTTGGCGCCAACAGCCCGCCAGAGGGGGTAACGATGCCGTGGCGGTCGTGGTCCGGATCGCAGGCGAACGCAACATCGAAGCGTTCCTTGAGCCCGATCAAGCCTTGCATCGCATAGCTGGAGGACGGGTCCATGCGAATCTGGCCGTCCCAGTCCACGCTCATGAAGCGGAAGGTCGGGTCGACCTCAGTGTTCACCACTTCCAGGTTCAAACGGTAATGCTCGGCGATAGCCGACCAGTAGCGCACCCCTGCTCCACCCAATGGATCCACGCCCAGGCGCAAGTCGGCGCTGCGGATGGCGTCCATGTCGATGACATTGACCAGGTCGGCCACGTAGGTATTGAGGTAGTCGTGGCGGTGGGTAGTGTCAGCTTTCAGTGCCTGGGCGTGAGTGATGCGCTTGACTCCGGCCAGCTTGGCCGCCAAAAGCTCGTTGGCCTTGGCTTCGATCCATTTGGTGACATGGGTATCGGCCGGGCCGCCGTTGGGCGGGTTGTATTTATAACCGCCGCTCTGGGGCGGGTTATGGGACGGGGTGATGACAATGCCATCGGCCAACCCGCTGGTACGACCACGGTTGTAGCAGAGGATGGCGTGGGAAATCGCCGGGGTCGGTGTGTATTCATCGCCTTCGGCGAGCATCACATGCACGCCGTTGGCCGCCAGCACTTCCAGGGCGCTGGCGCCCGCCGGCGTGGACAGTGCATGGGTGTCGAGGCCGACAAACAGCGGGCCATTGATGCCTTGCGCTTCGCGGTACAGGCAGATGGCCTGGCTGATGGCCAATACGTGCCATTCATTGAAGCTCAAGTCAAAAGAGCTGCCACGGTGCCCGGAGGTACCAAAAGCCACGCGTTGAGTGGAGATTGCTGCATCGGGCTGGCCGGTGTAATAGGCCGTCACCAGTCGCGGGATGTCCACCAGCAATTGAGCTGGCGCCGGTTTGCCCGCAAAAGGACTGAGAGTCATGCAAAAACCTCTGAAAAGAAGGATTCGGAAAAAAAATACAGTTTACTGGGAGTTCGACCGCCAAGCGACGGTATCTATCCCACATCAACCCGCGATATTTCCCACGCGGCCTATTCATCCGTTCTGCCCTTGCTTGAGTGCCCGTGCCAACTCCTCCAGCACCAGGTCCAGGCTGTGATGACTGCTGACCACATGACTCAGGCGAAAGTGCTGCTGGTACAGGCCGCTTACGCTGAACAATTCGCCAGGGGCAATCACTACTTGGCGCGCCAGCATGGTCTGGAATACCCGGCGCATATCGACGGCCTCAGTCGAGCGCAACCAGTGGGTGGCGCCTGCCTGCGGCGCGCGGTATGTCACACGCTCGCCCAAATGCTCGACCAGACGCGCCTGCATCGCTGCCGCGTGCCCCTTGAGCAGGCTGCGCAACGCCTGCAAGTGCTGGTCAAGGCGGCCATTGTGGTACAGCCGGGCAATCGCCCGCTGGCGAATCGACGACAAACGAAACGCACGCAACAGGAATTGACGCTGCAGCTGCGTGCTCAGGTGCCGCGAGAGCAGATAACCGTAGGGCGCTTCCGGGCCCATAACTTTTTCGAAGGTGGAAAACACCATCAGTCGGTCAGGATTCACCCAGTCGCGCAAGTAGCAGGAACGGGCCTCGAATTCCAACCCGCCCTGGATGTCATTCTCCAACAGCCAGCAGGCATGTTGCTCCAGCAACCCTGCCACCTGCACCTGATCCGCCAGGGACATGGCTTTGCCCGTGGGCAGACCCGGGGTCGAGGACAGCAATGCCAACTGCACGTTCTCGGCACGCAGTTGCTGTTCCAGATAGGCCAGGTCAAGCCCGTCCTGCTCGTTGCACGGCCACTCAATCACCCGCACTCCGGCGTCTTGCAGCAGGCGCAGGATCAACCAGTCACACGGCGACTCCACCAACACCGCCGCACCTTTGAGTGCCAGCACCTCGATCAGGATGGCCAGCACTCCCCGCAGATCAGCGCCGACATAGACATCATCCGCCTGCCAGCAACGTGTCGGCGATTGGGTATAACGTGCCGCCAGCGCCGCACGCAGCTCCCAGATACCACACGGCTGGGAATAGGGCTGCAACTGGCGCGGGTACTGGCGCACCAGTTCACGTTCCAATTGCAGCAAAGGGCCGTCCAGGGACAGCAGTTGTGCCGGTTCATCGGCGCTGAGTACTAACATCCCCGGCCTGCGCGCCCCGACATACAGGCGTTCGAGCAAATCCCCTGCGGTGCAGCACGGCGTATTGAGGGCAATGGGCAAGGCGTAATAGCCGGACTTGGCCACCGAATACACCCTGCCCTCCTTTTCCAGCAGCGAGTAGGCGTATTGAATGGTGGAAATCGATACATTCAAACGCTCTGCCAAGTGCCGCAAGGACGGTAGTTTGACCCTGGCCTCTGTGCCCACTTCGTTGATCAGATTGATCATGTAGCGATAGACAGCCTGATAGGCGAAGTCTGTCTGTTTATCCCTCCTCATGACGGTTTCTGCCCGATCCATGGCTGCCGTAGCGCAACCACCCTCAGTGCCCTGGCACGCCGTGCGGCCCCGTGGCCGGATCCTCGCTGTTGATACAAGCGGCATTGGCCGCGGCATTGGCGTGGTACAGGTGCTGCAAAAGCGTGAGGGGTAAACCACTGGCGTCAACAATCCAATGCTGAATCAACTCTGCCGACGGCTTGCCCTCCAGGGCTTTGTGCAGCTCGGGCAGCGCCACCAGCATGCCGGGATGACAGCGACGCAAGAAGGCTTCCAGGCGTTGCCCTTGCTGGATAAAGGGTGAAAACAACAGGCATACCAGCTGGCTTTCTTCCAGGCCAAAGAACTCGCGAGCGTAGGTCGCCGCCAGCACGCGTCCATCCCTGGTCCCGGCCTGGGCAATCAGCAATTCGGGGATTTTTTTACGACGCATAAAGCCGATGGCTTGTTCGATAAACCGCGTGACACCCTGTTGATAGTCAAGACCCTGTAGCACTTGTGCATGCAGGCCATGCAGGTGGGCCATCAGAAACGGGTTGGCGTAGGCCGGGGTGCTGAACTGAAAGGCAAACTCATCTTGCTTGTAACCCATAAAATCGTTGAGTAATGCCGTAGAGTCCTGCTCCCCACCGCGCAACAGGTCGGCCGCGCCGATGTAGGCCAGGTGTCGATGCACTTCCTTGGAGGAGGCATCCTGTGCCGCGTAATGTTCACCATAGACATCGCGATAATAGCCCGCGCTGCAATCATCCATGTGGGTGAACAGAGCGTTGAGCGCCAGTGGCCGTCCGAAGGGACCTTTCATGCCCGCAGCACGGGTGGTCCTGGCCAGCCATGCCAGGTATTGATTCTGCTTACGCGGCGAATCACTGCTGACCAGGGCATGCACCCCACCGTCCCATGCAGTGATGCGGCGATAAAAATCCCCCAGGGACAAGTAGCCGTCGTTGCACAAACTGGCGCGGATATCCCCCGAATTCATATGCCCGACCATCAACAGGTTACGGCGGCCAACATCCTGAGCCACCGTGGAAGACGGGCGTAAGTGGTTGAAGGGCATAACTTCCTGGTTTTCCACCATCAATAACTCGACCCTGGGGTCGTCATGGAAAAACAACGCGCTGTAGCCCCGATGAATGCTGTCCAGCGCCGCTTGCGTCATCCCTGTATGGCGCAGGGTAGCGACACGCAATTGAAAACTCCTCGGCGCACGCCCGGCGATGGTCAATTGGGCGGCACGCAATAAAGCCAGTGCGTAACTGCTGCCTTTGCCGCCCCCATGGGCGACCAGTATTTTATAGTCGCCGATTTGCTCGATGCCCCCAGCCGCCACAATCAACCGCTGAATCAATAACTGAAGTGCGGTGCGCTCCGCCCGTGAGAAGTGGCCCTGCAACCGTTGCAACACTTGCTGGTAAACATAGTTCATGGCTTGTTCGTGAATAGCGCTCATAGCTTTACTACCTGAGGTTAACTGTCAGTCCCGGGCAAGCAGTTAGGCGTGCCTGCACGAGCTGCTGTTTACTTAAAGTTGGCGCCTGTTGCGATTAAGGCTGATAGCTAAATGTTAGCACCACACAACAAAACGCCAGTTGGAACATCCCGACGAAGACGCCATCACCGGCTGAAGAAAGCCCTTACGCTGGCCTTCTGGCAGGCCTAGGATCCGTCTTACAACTTCCTACCAACCTTTAACTCAAACATTAAAGAAGGATCCGACATATATAGCGCGGGGAAGAGTCTGGATTTAGTTCGCGCGCACTTAAAGGCTCTCTCTACAGACCTATGTCCTTGGGTCGGTATACAAGACGACTTGTTAGTTACAGCGAGCCGATGTTTTGATTTGTTTTCTGCAATCATTGCTCAGTCCTTGAGATGAAAGTGACCGGGCAATTATCAGCGCTTGCTTGATGATTAGAAGATACAGACTCGGCGCAAAAACCAGTGCAGTTTGGTGAGCCGGCATGTACAGCAGTGCCCATGTAAAACGCCGCTGCTCTGGGATTCAGGGCAGCGGCGGTATCAAAGGCAGGTTTTGCGGGGACAAAATCCCGGCAGAAGAATCAGCAAGGGACGTAGATCCTGTCCTTCTAAATGGCGTATTTGCCCCATGGCAAGCACAGCCGGAATGTCCGTTTACGAACATTCCCACAGATCAAACAGCTTCAACCTGCAAAGCCACCCGCTCACGGCACGGGCATTCGTCCATGTAACGATGGGCATCGACAAACTCGCTGAACGGAAATACCCGGGTCTTGAGCGGTACCAGCACACCGTCTGCAGTCAGTTGGTTGATATCACGCAGGGCCCGTTGCAACGCTGCCTGATCCTGGATAATGCCCAGTTCCGGCTTGCCAGTGAAATTACCGATACAGTGCACAAAGAACTGAATGTTCTTCTGGAACGCGGCGCAGGCCGGGAAAGGTGTCTGGTTGCCGCCTTGCAGGCCATACAGCACCAGGCTGCCCCGTGGCGCGAGGACATCGCCCAACAGCGACATCTGCGGGCCGCCGAGGCCGTCGAATACCACATCCACACCGCGGTTATCGGTGAACTTGTTGATCTGCATCAGCAAGTCCTGCTCTTCGGTGACGATGACTTTTTCGGCGCCCAGGGACAGCAGATATTCGCGCTCCTCTGGCGACTTGGTGGCAGCGATCACCCGCACCCCCAGGGCCTTGCCCAATTGCACAAACGAAGGCCCGGCACAATGGCTGGCATCCGTAACCAAGGCAAACTGCCCGGGCTTGACCCGCGCCAGGTCGATGTAGGCAAAGTAGGCAATCAACAGCGGCGTGTAATGCACGCTCGCGTCCACCGGGCTCAAGATATCCGGATAACGGGTCAGGGCCGAACGGGGCAGGACAATCAGCTCGCCATACACTGGGTAATCATTGGGGCTCTCGGCTGGGAAGCTGGCGACCTTGTCACCCACCGCCAGGTCATCGACACCCTCGCCCACCGCCACGACTACGCCAGCCATTTCATGGCCAAGGCCCGAAGGCAAGCGAGCATGGGAAGACGCCAGGTTCTGCCGCCAGAGAATGTCGTACCAACTGACGCCAATCGCTTCGACACGCACCTGCACTTCGCCCGGTGCGGGCAACGTGGCTTCATGCTCTTCGCACTTGAGCACCTCGGCCGGACCAAACTTGTGAAAACGGATCGTGCGGGACATCGCAAACCTCGCCAAAGTAACCTCTAATGCCATGAACTTTATCTGGGCTTTCGGGGCAAGGCCACCGGTCGCCATTAATAGTCGTCATGTCTGTCATTGATTCCACCGCCTAGGAAAATATCCTAGGCGGCGTAGGAAAACTGAATTAGCCGGTGCAGAGTACCAGCCTTTCCCCGTAAGATTCATGCCGGCCATTGTTGTCATGTGGCCGCTCACGTCAAGTTTGCTGAATCTGCCAGGACACAAGATGAACCGTAACGACCTGCGTCGTGTCGACCTGAACCTGTTGATCGTGTTCGAAACCTTGATGCATGAGCGCAGTGTGACCCGTGCCGCCGAGAAATTGTTCCTCGGCCAGCCGGCCATCAGCGCTGCCTTGTCACGCCTGCGCGGGCTGTTCGATGACCCGCTGTTCGTGCGTACCGGGCGCAGCATGGAGCCCTCGGCCCGGGCGGTGGAGATCTTCGCCCTGCTCTCGCCGGCCCTGGACTCGATTTCCACCGCCGTCAGCCGCGCCGCCGAATTCGATCCAGCCACCAGCACCGCCGTGTTTCGCATTGGCCTGTCGGACGATGTCGAGTTTGCCTTGCTGCCGCAACTGCTCAAACGCCTGCGCGCCGAAGCACCGGGTATCGTGCTGGTAATCCGTCGCGTCAATTACATCCTGATGCCGGGCCTGCTGGCCTCCGGGGAAATCTCCATCGGTGTCAGCTACACCACCGACCTGCCGGCCAACGCCAAGCGCAAGGTCCTGCGCCGCAGCCTGCCCAAACTGCTACGCGCCGACAGCGTGCCTGGCGCATTGAGCCTGGACGACTTCTGCGCCCGCCCCCACGCCCTGGTCTCCTTCGCCGGTGACCTGAGTGGGTTCATTGATGAAGAGTTGGAAAAGCTCGACCGCAAGCGCCATGTGGTCCTGGCGGTTCCGCAGTTCAACGGCCTGGGTACCTTGCTGGCCGGCACCGACATCCTGGCGACCGTGCCGGACTACACCGCCGAAGCCCTGACCGCTGCTGGCGGCTTGCGCGCCGAAGACCCGCCGTTGCCGGTACGCAGTTTTGAACTGCACATGGCGTGGCGCGGCTCCCAGGATAACGATCCGGGTGAGCGCTGGTTGCGGTCGCGGATTCAGATGTTTTTTGGGGACCCGGACAGTCTCTAGGTGTCGGCGGGCAGGCTGTTCAACTGATCATTTCTGCCTTTCCACAAACCATGGAGCTCCATTCACTTCCAGTGGATTGCTACTTGGGGGCACATCTGAGGGCATGCTTTGGATGGTTTGAAAAGGATGCCCCCAGCCTGAAGTCCAACAGTTCCCTTCTAGAAAAGTCACCCGTTGTTGTTCCCACACACCGCGGTGTGAAGGTTGGCCGATGAGATGCTCTCCTCTGCCCAAGTGCGTGAGCAACCGAGTGATACCTCCTGTGCAATTAATATCTCAAGTGTAAGTCGCCAAGCTGAATTCAGGTATTACTCCGACGCTTTTCAAAACGCTGCCATAAGTCGGCTGCTCACTCCAGGGGGCCAGCAGGCTTTACCAGACCTCTAGTTGGACAAAGGCTGCTAACGGTAAAGAGCAAAAATTCAGTAGGCGCAGTTCCTTGTTTGCCTTGCTGCGATATCTGACACACAGGCAGTCGTGGTCTGACAGCCGCTCTCAGCAATTTTCCGTCGTACGTGAATGGTTGCTTTCGGTTAGTCTTGTCGACTAGGAGCAGGGGAACAAGATGCAATAGGACGCCTGCATTGGATTGTCGTCAAGGAAGTCAGCCTTAGCATGCACATCACTTTTGGCCTTTTCTTGGATACCCGTCAGGGTCCGTCCCCGACGAACTTCTTCAACACCCCGATAGTGGGCCGCCTCGGATTCCTGTCCCTGCTGGAGACCTACCTTGGTCTAAGCGCGCCAGAAGCGTCCAAGGCCAGACGCGTGACCATCTACTCTGGCCTGCTGCGCGTCCATGACAACAACTCGCGCTTCTACAGTGAGTCCCTGAAGGCCGACAGTATTGGTACGGCTGCGCGCCTCCTGGCCTGGCGTGACGAGTGGCGGCTTGGCGGTTGGGACGGCAGCGCGAATCCAGAGCATACTTCGCGAATCCAGGAGCTTGCCGCCATTGAAAAGGCAGCTCTCGAAACGCTGCCGCCCGGAGAGGCCGAGCGCTTGCACCTGGTGATACAGGCTCTGAGTGCGTCCGGCCCCGGCCCCATCAAGTCAGTTCACCTGGTTGACCCTCCCGAGGACTTCCCGCTTCTCTGGCGGCAGGTGCTCGAGCGCCTGCCAGCGGTCGAAGTCCGACTTCCCGAGCCACAGGGAGAAGGCCAACTCCGTGCGTTGCAAGAGCAAGCCCTAACCGTTCTGGCTGGAGGCTCCGCGGGCAATCTGACCGTGCAGACTGACGGGAGTGTCTTGCTAGTGCATGCTCTCGCGGCCACGACCGCCGAACACTGGTTGAGCGCACAACACTCGCACCAGCCCGGCGACCGGCTGATCCTGGCTGAGGAGGCCGGCGACTCGCTAGATGTGTCGCTGTCCGCGACCGGCGGCGTCAACTGCGGGTTCGAACGCCCTAGTCAGCTCCGCCCAGCCCTACAGGCACTAATCCTTGCCTTGGAAATGTGCTGGGAACCAATAGACATGAACCGACTGCTGGATTTCCTGACGCACCCAGTTGGCCCATTCAGTCGTCCTGCGAGAGGCAGGCTCGCTCGTGCTGTCGCCAAGCAGCCTGGAATTGGGAGCGAAGCCTGGACGGCGGCTAAGGCCAAGATCGCAGCGGGTAACGATGCCCAGGAAATAGCAGATGAAATTACCTTCTGGCTGGAGTCAGAGCGCTGGTCACGCACCGATGGAGTGCCGGTCGATGCACTGATTGCTCGCGTCGCCCGGATGAAGGAGGCTATGCGGCTTCGTCTCTCAGGTGAATCCGCTGATGCGGCGAGCTTTACGGCGGCGCATAGCCAATGTGCGGCCGTCCATGAAGCATTGATCGAGCTGGCTCGGCAAGGGTTGGCCACGGTGCTGCCTCGGCAAGTCGAGCAGTTGGTCGCCCACGCCACGCCCACCGGGGCAACCAACCCCGCTGCGGTTTCCCATGTAGGTTGCATGCGCTCGACCAACACGGCAGCCGCATGCATCGAAGCAGCTGATGAGGTGATCTGGTGGATGCCATCTACGCCTGCCCTGCCCTCGCCTCTGCCTTGGTCTACTGCCGAGGTGAACGCTCTTACTCAATTAGGTGTGCAGTTGCGAGACCCGGCGCGTGAGCTTGTATCGTTAGCACTGAAGTGGCTGCGGCCACTACTTGCTGCGAGAAAAAGATTCATCATCGTCTGCCCTCCCCCCGGTACAGAAGTACATCCGATTCGCCAGCTTCTTAAGAAGCTCGTACCGGATATCGAGTCCGCTTCGCTTGACCTGGACATTGCACTCGACTCCACACTTCTCGGGGTAACCGCCGAGGTGCTTGCACCTCAGTCGCTGCCCGCTACTCCACGACACATCCAACTCCCTCATCCCGTGCAGCTCGGCGACGCTTTACAGTCGTTCACTACGCTCAACGAACTCTTCAATGACGCAGCCCTATTCGTTCTGAAACGAGTGGCGAAGCTGGATCCGACCTCCGTCCTGGCGGTGGATGAGGACAACCGCCTGCTGGGTATCCTCGCTCATCGGGTGCTCGAGAAACTCTTCGCGCACAACGATGCCTTGAGTTTGTCAAACTCCGATGCCGTTGCGTGGTTCCGCGCCGAAGCAGACTCGCTCTTGCTGACTGAAGGCGCTGTACTACTCATGCAGGGTGCAGGGGTAACGCAGCAGCACTTCCGGAAGGTTTGCGAACTAGCCATCTGCAGTCTCCTCGATCACCTCAGGCTCGCTGGTGCCGTTCAGGTTCAGACGGAGGTGGAGTTCAGAGGAACCTTGGGAGCAGTCCCGCTGATCGGCAAAATTGACCTCTTGGTCACGCTTGGTGACAAGCGAACTGTCGCCGTGGACATAAAGTGGAGAGGCGATACCTACTACGCCGGGCTGCTTCGCTCTGGCGAGCACCTACAGTTGGCGCTCTACTCCAGCCTCATAGAGCAAACAAGCGGTATCGCACCCGCCGCGCTTGGCTATTTCATCCTGGAAAGTGGCGGGCTGTACATCACCGCTGCCGACATCTTCCCAAAAGCGCAAGTCAGAAGACCGCCGGACGGCGTAACCGTCTCCAATCTACTGGACCGCGCGCGCTCTACCTGGAAGTGGCGCAAGCAGCAGCTGGACGCCGGGACCATCGAAGTCGTTCCGGAAGATCCGAACGACGAGTACCAGGGCCCTGAGGGAACCCTTCCGGTCAACGGTCCAAGCAAATGGGACCGAGACCACCTTATCTTGCTGGGAGGCTGGAAGTGATGAACAACATCGAATTCATCAGCGCAGGTGCCGGCAGTGGCAAGACCTACAAGCTGACCGAAACTCTCGCACAAGCCCTCGAATCTGGCACGGCGCGGCCTCACGCCATCTTGGCCACGACCTTCACGGTGAAGGCCGCTACCGAGCTGCGCGAACGCGCCCGCTCCTGGCTTCTTGAAAAGGGCCGTATCGACCTCGCCACCGCCATAGGCCAAGCCCGCTTGGGCACCGTCAACAGTGTCTGCGGTCAGATGCTCAAGCGGTTCTGCTTCGAGTTGGGCCTGTCTCCCGACCAGACTGTCCTGGGTGAAGGTCAATCCAAGAGACTGCTCAAAGCCACGCTGGCCGAGTCGATGGATGCCGACGCACAAGCGGAACTAGTTTGGCTCACAGAGCGGTTCGGCATCGAACAGGCCGACTGGTCCAAGACTGTTGAGGCTGTCGTCAAGGCCGCGCTCGATAACGACATTGAGCCAGGGGCGCTTCGCGTGATGGGTACTCAGAACGCGGACGCTATGCTCGCGAACTGGCCTGTTCCAACTGCGGGGCTGGACCCGACCATGGCATTGGCCACCGCGCTGGCCAAGGCGCACCAGGAGGTAACCGCCTACGTAGAACAGCAGCAGGCTGTCGGCGCCAAAGTTGCAGACAACCTCTTAAAAGGCCTCGACGGGCTGCAAAAACTGGATCGCCTCTTCCGTGAAGGACGCTGGTGCTGGCCCGACTGGATCGGCGCAGCAGGGTTTGACGCCGGCGCTAAGGTCAGGGATATCGTGGCACCAGTCAAGTCCGCAGCTCAGGCCCACGAGTCTCACCCGGCCTTTCATGCCGAGATCCGTCGGTACCTTGACAAGGTGTTCAAGCTGGCCGCCGACGTTCTCGACGCCTACGAGCAGGCCAAGAAGGCGCTGGGTGCAGTCGACTTCAGCGACCAAGAGGTGTTGCTGCTACGTGCATTGAGGACAAAGCCAGCCGTCCGTGAAGTGTTGGCAGCAGAACTGGATCTCATCATGGTCGATGAGTTCCAGGACACCAGCCCGCTCCAACTGGCGCTTTTCGTCGAGCTGGCCAAACTGGCTAAGAAGTCGGTGTGGGTCGGCGACCCCAAGCAGGCTATCTACGGCTTCCGCGGAACTGACTCAAGCCTCATTTCCGGCGTTCTCAGCGCCATCAAGGGCTGGGGCGGAGTCATAGGGAAGGCTCTGGACACCTCCAGGCGCTCCACCGAAAGCCAGGTCTTGCTCACTAATAGTGTATTCAACTCTGCGTTCGAGCCCGACCTGACGCCTGAGCAGGTTCGGTTGCAGCCTCTGCGGAAGGACATCCCGGACCAGCCCGCGCTGTTGAACTGGAACTTCGAGAGCAGCCGAAACGACTCGGACTACCTAGGCCTTGGCCAGGCCATCCGCGAGCTGCTCGAGTCCGGGGTTAAGGTCGAAGACAAGGACACCAAGGAGCTCCGTCCTATTCAGGCCGGCGATGTCGGAGTGCTGTGTCGCTACAACGACCAGGTCGAATTTGCCGTCACGTCGCTCACGCGCTGGGGCATCCCGTCAGCCAGCCCACGTTCCGGCTTGTTGGGGACTGCCGAAGCCATCTATGTCATGGCCTGTCTGAGGCGCATGAACGACCCAACCGACACCGTCGCCACGGCGCTGGTTCTAACCCTGGCCGATGGCACTCCGATCGAGACCTGGCTTGCAGACAGGCTGCAATACCTAGTCACCGATGGGGTGAGGTCACACGAGTGGCTGACGAAGGGTGACAGCGCCCATCCGCTACTGGCCCGATTGGAAGAGCTGCGTCCAACGCTAATGGCTTTGACGCCACAGGAAGTACTGCGACTTGCTGCTGCCGAGTCCCAAGTAGTGCGGCTGGTCGGCCAATGGTCCACCTCCCCTCACGAGAGCCGCAATAGGCTGTCCAATGTCGAGGCACTGGTCGAGCTCGGAAAGACTTTCGAGGACGAGTGTGTCGCCGCGAAGCGACCGGCGACCGTCAGCAGCATGCTTCGTTGGCTGGACGAGCTCGCCAGCGCAGAGGACGATAACCGGGCCATTTCAGCAGACAACTCGGTCTCGGTCCTCACCTATCACGGAGCCAAGGGGCTGGAGTGGCCAATCGTCGTGCTGACAAGCCTAGATGCGACAGCACGCAGTTCACTTTGGAGCGTGCGCGCGAGAACAGTTGGGGGCTTCGATCCACAGCAGCCGCTCGCCAACCGCTTCGTACACTGCTGGCTGAAAACCTGGGGCAAACGGTCCCAGCCCCAAGCCGCCCTTAACGCCGAAGCCAGCGCCACTGGTAAAGCCATGCAGGCAGAAGCCCTGGCGGAGAACAAGCGCCTTCTCTATGTGGGCCTGACCCGCGCGCGCGATATGAACGTCGCTGTGTCGTTCGTTCGCAAGTCAGGGCCGGGGCGCGCCTGGGTCGGAGAAATTCAAGGCGCAGCCGACCTGTTGTTCGGCGACTCAGGAACCATAGCGATACCCGACGGCCAGCAGCTCTCCAGACTATCGAGGTCGTGGAACAAGGATGACTGCTCAACCGAGCCACCTGCCAAAGCCTCCGAGGCCTGCCGCTGGTTCACAGCTCGTCCGCGCGTGCAGGCCGCGCCGTTGTGGCATCGACCGAGTTCCGCCTCGGGCGGCATGTTCAAGGTAGTCGAGACTGACGCAGTAGGAGTCCGGCTAAGCTTGGCGGGCAAGCCTGACATGGCATCGCTGGGTACGGCGCTCCACCTGTGCATCGCTCGCGCCGGCGTGCTTGGCGGGATTTCAGCCCCTGACGTCGAACGCATCCTGATGACCTGGGCCATGGCTCATTCTGTGGATAAGGAAGCCGTTTGCGCCCAGGCCAGAGCGTTCCAAGCTTGGGTAGCCAAGCGCTGGCCTGACTGCCCCGTTTACGTCGAAGTGCCCATCGAAGCGAATGGCCCTAACGACACTCGTATCCGGGGCCGCATCGATTTGCTGGTTGAACTGCCAGATAGTTGGATTCTCATGGACCACAAATCGAACCCCGGTGGCTCGGCCAGAGACGAGGACCTGGTGGCCGAGCACGGTCCGCAGCTCGAGTCCTATGGTCATGCCCTTCTCAACGCGACCGGCAAGCCCGTGAGCGAGCGATGGCTCTACATGCCGGTCGCTGCACGAGCAGTCCGCCTGTCCTGACGTTCCCAGAAGCGCATCGGACTTAGTTCAATAGAAACACGAGGAAAAGTAGAGATGGATGTGAAGTTCCTGTCGGCTTCGCAGACGCAGTCGACACTCCTAGCGCTGGTCGAGAACTGCGAGTCGATGCAATGGGCAGTAGCCTGGGCGACCGAGAACGCGGTCTTCGAGGCAGCGATGAAAGACAGCTCGAAGTTCGAGCACTTCGTTGTCGGCACTCATATGTTCCAGACGCAACCCGAGGTGCTTGAGCGGGCAGCAGCGCTAGCGGCCGCAGCCGTTGTTCCTCCTACGGGCGACCTGTTCCACCCGAAGGTCTACCTGTTTCGTAACGGGCAACGCATACGCTGCGTGGTCGGGAGCCCAAATCTCACGAAGGCGGCGATGAGCCGAAACGTCGAGGCGAGCGTGCTGCTTGATGGCTCGCTCGACGATGCAGCGCTGGTAGAGCTCAGTCGCTTCGTCGCAGAAGCGTGGAAGGGAGCGGAGGAGATCTCTCACGAGTTCCTCTTTCGATACCGTCACCAGTACGCAGCTAAGACGGCTGCGCGAAAGGAACTGATCAAGTTCGCTGACGTTCGGCCACCTTCTAAGCCGAATACCAAGCGCGCGCCACATGACATGAGCTGGGCGGACTTCCTCGTGCAGGTCCGAAGCTCATCACACCCGTCTGCGCACCTGTTTAAGGAGCGCTTGGGCGTTCTGACAAAGGCTCGCGCCCTTTTCGCGACTGGCATACCCTACGCGAAGTGGAACGAAGACGACCGCAAGCTGGTCGCCGGCACTCTCGGGCGCAAGAAGTCTCAGCAGCCAGGCGTGGACTACGGGCTTTTCGGGAGCATGGGCGCAAGTGGGACGTTCGCGAACCTGGTCATCGAAGCGCCCACAGGCCTCTCCCACGCCCTCGATTTCATCCCGTTGATGGGCGCGGTCACGCAGGACGACTACGACCGCTACTGCAAAGCGTTCAGAGCAGCCTTCGATCAGGACGGGCGAGTCGGCGGACTACCGACCGCGACTAGGCTCTTGGCGATGAAGCGGCCTGACGCATTCGTGTGCATCGATTCGGCCAACCGAAAGGACTTGTGCGAAAACTTCGGTGTCAGCCCGAGCACAACGAACCTGGAGAACTACTGGCAGCGCATGATTGAGCCGATGCACGGTGATCCGTGGTGGAGACATCCGCAGCCGAGCAATGCGGCTGACGCCGAAATCTGGTTGGGACGCGCAGCGCTTCTGGACGCCATCTACTACACGCCCCGTTGAGCCTGCAGCTCTTCGACTTCCTGCGGACGCAGGACACGTCCATCCCCTCTTGAAACCGCCGAGGTTCACCGATGGTGAAGAAGTCGCTGACTTGGTCATCGTCAAAAAATATACATCCTGGCAGTGCAGGCCAAGAACTGATTGCTGGCAAATTTTTTGCCCCGCTAAAAGGTGGCAGTGAATCGGTGCGCTATGTTGGGCATCACGTCGTTCTTCCGCGGAGACAACGACGGCAGGCCGCAGTGGAGCAGTTCAAGGCCTGGTTATTCAAAGACCTGCAATCGTGAGCTAAGCAGGCTTGAGGCGGACATTGCCCTAGCGCCATAGATGGTACAGCCGGCTTTCCACTCTTCGTAACAGAAGGCAAGCTGCAAACTAATTCTGAATCGCCATCATTGCGCCCGCTGATCGCGGAGCTAAGGAATAGCACAAATGCTTTACGAGTTGACCATACCGGCTCTCGCTAGCAGTCGTCGCGTACCGATAGAACGCCCCGATGCATTAGGCATCAGCGAGAAGTACATCGAGGAGTTTCTGGCGTCACACCTCGTGGAATTGATCCCAGAAGAGCAGCTTATGCTGCTAGCCCAGGAACGACAGTTCCAAGAAGAGGCTGATATTCTGGCCCCCGACCGCAAGGGCACCCTTTTTATATTCGAGCTGAAGCGGTGGCAATCCAGTGCCGAGAACTTGCTTCAAGTCATGCGCTACGGGCAAAAATTCGGTCGCTATACCTATGTACAACTGGAAGCGATGGTCCAGAGCCAACAGCGCCTAGAGGGTGCCCTGAGTACGCGTCATCAAGAGTATTTTGGGCTTGAGGCTCCTCTCAAGGAGCAAGAGTTCAATCAAGACCAGCGATTCGTCGTCGTCACAAATGGTGTCGACCGTGACACTCTGGAGGCGATTCAGTATTGGTCGAAAAAGGGTGTCCACATCGACAGCCTGACGTACAAGCTGTATCAGGTGGCGGGCAACCCATTCATCCAGTTCGACACCTACAACCCCGAGCTAGACCTGTTGATGGAGGTCAACCCGGGCATCTTCATCGTCAACACCAACCGCACCTACATGGACGACGCCTGGCGCGACATGCTTGGCGATGGAAAGAAAGGTAAGGCGGCTGCCTACTACGACCGCAAAAATGCGGTTCGACGCATTAGCAAAGGGTCCACTGTATTCCTTTACCACACCGGCGTTGGGGTGATCGCCAAAGGTAAGGCAACCGGGGGGGTGCAGATCACCGATTACAGCGGGGATGCGGACGAGGAATTCTTCGTCCCACTTCAATTTGAGTGGGCTCTACCTTCCCGATACCTGGTCCTCCCGAGCGCCCAAAGCATATGAGATCAATGCCTCAACCGGAGCCAGCAATCGCTTCCGTCAAACGGTTTTCAACGCATCAGAAGAGATGCGAGATGCGATTCAAGCGGTGTGGGTGGCGCGCAAAGGTTGAACCAAAGCTCGACAGATCGTTCCCGTATGGACGAAACATCTTGGGAAGCACTGGCCCAGACAATGTCGTCGAGTAGTACTCCCCCAGTAGAAAGTGGCCTGCTACAGGTCTTTGATTATTCAACGTGAGGAAACAGCGACACATGGACGTCACCATGATTCAGCACCCCGTCGGACAAGGCGGGATGTTCAGCGGCGACCCTGAGAGTCTCTAGGTATCGTTGGGCAGGCTGTTTAGCTGATCATTTCTGCCGCTCCATAGGCAATGGAGATCCATCCACTTCCAGTGGATTGCTACATTGGGGGCATATCTGAGGGCATGCTTTGGATGGTTTGAAAAGGATGCCCCCAGCCTGAGGTCCAACAGCCCCTTCTCGAAAAAGTCATACGCTTCTGCTCCCAAACCGCCGTCGAGCGCGATCCGATCACCTCAGCTTGTCGGTTACTATCTTCTGGCACCTCTGAAATACTGCCGGCCCGGTGCAGGGACGCGATACTGTCCTCCCCCCGAACATAGCGGCATGACCCAAGGGTGACGGAGACCAATACGATCAATGAGGAACGGGTGTAAGTGTATGGCGAATTACCCTCTAGCTCTTATGGCCGGGATCGGGTAGGTGAGTTGCCGGACGGCTAGCCATTTTCTTCCCGTAAGTCCCACCTAAGTCAATGCACGGCCGGTTGAGGTTTGACTCAATGGGCGTGATGGCACCATAGCAGCCCCGCGACCTTTCAATAGGAATGATGCGTTCCACCCATCAGACCAGGATGCAAGACCAATCAGGGAGTGATCAATGTTCACTTATGACGTAGCCCAGCCTACGGATCAAATGCTGCTAAACGAAATCCTAAATCTCGATAACGGGGAGCCTCTGGACGTAGACACGTTCCTGAGGCGCGATTTGGTGGTCGTAATACAGGATAGGAACGAACTCGCCGGCCGCTACACTCGCAACCCGAATCAGCCATGGCTGATATGCAGGATTTGCGGCGGTGCGGTGATGCTCGTGCTTACGCATCAGCGGCGGTTTCACTTCCGTCACCATCCGGATGAAGAAGGCACCAGGGGCTGCCCGATATCGACTAAAGGGGCATTCAGCGTCGATCAGATCAATCGGATGAAATACAACGCTGCGAAAGAAAGCGCGGCTCACCTGCGACTCAAAGGCATTATTAGGGACAGCTTGTATGCCGATTCGACCTGCTCGGAACCAGAGGTTGAAAAGGTATGGCGTGGAATGCCCATCGCTGACCGGGCAACATGGCGCAAGCCTGATGTTCAAGTTTACCGGAAGCAGCAGCGGTTTGCGTTTGAAGTCCAGCTGTCCACTACCTTTCTTACGGAGATCGTAGGCAGAAGAGAGTTCTACCGCGTCAACGGTGGTGCCATCGTGTGGGTTTTCGAGGGCTTCAATCCCCAAGAAAACCGTACCGCTGAACAGGATATTTTCTACCTCAATAACCTGAACGTCTTCGTTGTGAATGAGCGAACGTTGGAGCGCTCCCGAGAAGCAAAACGTATGGCGCTGACCTGCTGGTACGCGGTTCCACATCTCAAAGGTCGGATGATCTTCAACGAATGGCATCAAGAAGAGGTGTTTCTTGATCAGCTAACTGTCGATACGGAACAACAACTGGTCTATTTCTACGACTACGTGACCCACCGAAAAGAGCTGGAGGAAACGATCGCTCCTGCCCGACTTCGCCAAGAATTCCACGACTTTTGGCTAGAACACGGTACCAGCGAGGAGCCCGAGGCTGACTTGGCCTGGAGCGAGCTGCGAGAACGTATGACTCTCGCAATGCCTCAGATTTCGCTGCCTCGCTCATTTCATGAGGGCCGATTTCATGGCGCAGTATCCATTGTTCTCAGCGCAAGATATGGTCGCCCCATTGGCTACCGCCTGCCCCGCCTCATCAATGTGACGAACACCGCATTCGACTACTACAAAGCCTACTTGTTGCCTTTCGGCTGGACACTGGAAGCTTTCCACCAAGCAGAGTCGTTGGCCTCCCAGGACACGAAAAAGACGTGGGAAAAACGCCGCAAAATCATTCGAGAAGCTCTGCGAAGCAAAGATCCGGCGTACCGCCAAGACCTCAAATACAATCGGTTGTTTGCGTTCTTGGTGCCTGAGATCAAGGAGGAACTTGCGGCTGAGAGACATTGGTGAGAAAAGGCTTGGCTCACCCTAGGCCTTTCATGCCTAGTAGCTCATTGTCGCGTTAACTCTCCACATGAGAATCGCCTTCGACAAGCGCATGCTGGCTTAGACGTTGATCACCGCCACCCCGCCACGAATACCCAATCTCGCGTTTCGTCACAGGACCACCAATCCGCGGCAGCACCTTCACTTAGCGAACCTTTGTTTCACGGCCATGATCGAGAAAGTTCGAGGCGCGAAGATCAATCACGATCGTCCCGCGAGATATCCGAAAAGTCTGTGAGCACATCACAATTGATGCAGTGGTACATGCAGGAAGCGTCTTGGTAATGCATACCGCAAAAGCATCCACAAAATGGGCAGCACTCTTGGATCTCCAAATCACCCCATGCCCAGACGCCCATATATTCCGGTAATGCGTCTCGCCCATACCCCGTAATTTCGAATGCATCAGCATTTTTCGCTATGAATCCATCCTCGCCTTCATCCATCAGGATGGGCAAGACGTCAGCAGGTTCGATCCGGAACCATTCTCCTATCTGCCTCTGTGGAGCGAAATGGATGTGAAGCTTCCTTTCAAGAGCTGCATCATTTTCTGAATGAATCCAGCCCATTACTTCCAAGGGAAAGGGGCTACCGGTCTGTAGCTGACCCCGCCGGCGCGTTATGTCGCTAGCGCGCCCAATTTTGATGTGAATGCAATTGTTGGCCTGTAACTGACCAATGAGATAGACCGGCATCGCATTTTTCTCGATAGAGGTGAGTCGGCACAAGGCGGCTGAAGAAATCCGCTGGCCCGCCCTATGAACCTAAGGATTTATCTTGCGGGTGACATCAAGTTTACGATGCATCAGCGATACCATCGTCAGAATGTCGAGCGCGTCTTGCTCGGACATAGGCCAATCTATTTTCGTCGCATGCGCCAAAGGATTGCGGACGGCGCCGAACAGTCCGATTAGCAGATTCGCGAATCCCTTCTGCTCACTTTTCTCAGACTCGGTGGCCAAGGGGCCCACGGCAAGCATAGGGCTTTGCCCAAGGAAAGCCTTTGTCACCAAATCGGCACCATCACCATTCAAGCCCGACAGATTTCGGATTCGTGCCGCAATCCCCTTTGTAGCCTCAAATACAGCGTGGAAGTAATTTTCGCTCAACAATTCTGCACGGCAATATTTCACAACTTCCTCATGCACTGCTCGGGCTTCTAGCGCAGCTTTGAGCCGGCCTACACGGGCGCGGGCCACATCCAGAGTGGTTGCCTTGTCCGCACGCCCGACCTTTCCATCATCGCGTACATAGAATCCCGAGAATGCTAGGACAACGTTGAGCTCATCCCTGCGCCAAATAAAGGCCTCACTATCCCGGGCGTAGCTCACAGGATTCATAGCGCTGTTGATGA
Source organism: Pseudomonas sp. 25 R 14 (assembly GCF_900004755.1). Taxonomy (NCBI): domain Bacteria; kingdom Pseudomonadati; phylum Pseudomonadota; class Gammaproteobacteria; order Pseudomonadales; family Pseudomonadaceae; genus Pseudomonas; species Pseudomonas sp. 25 R 14. Next base: position 21,383 of record NZ_CVTS01000039.1, read on the forward strand.
AAAGGATGAGATGGTTCCCGACCTGATGCTGGTTTTGCATTTGTGCCAACGCGTTGAACAAGCGTTTCCACTTGGTGTTGTTGGCGTCGGCGTCTGGAACGCGAATGTCTTGGAGGAGATATCCAATTTGAGTGCCGCTCAAGCCACGTTCCGTATCAGCGAGAACACGACATGCAGCTTCTAGGTGTTGCGAACTAAAAGGTGGAATGCGGGTACTCAAAGCCAATCTCCATCGGTAAACATTAGAGTGCCGCTCGAGCAGCTGGGAAAAATAGCCCATAGGCCAATGTGTGGGATGAGAGAGCGCACGAGGTGCTAGCCCTCAATATCCGATCTGAGGTTTTCCTCCAGATGTTCAACTCTGGATGTGCCCGGAATTGGGAACATGACCGGCGAGTAGTTCAGAAGCCATTTCAAGGCATGGGTTGCCGAGGCAAGCTGGTCTCGAACCTCACCGGTTGAAAAATACCTTCCGGCACTCAAAGGCGCGTAGGGAATGAACGCTGTTTCGTTCTGCTCACACCAGCGAATCACATCCTCGGACTGGTTATCCAGGATGCTAAACTGATTCTGAACCGCGGCGATGGGCGCAATCGCAATCGCCTGCGTGAGTTGAAGAATATCGACTTTCGACAAGCCCAGGCATTTGATCTTCCCTTCTTGACGCATCTTCTCAAGCTCCCCGACCTGGTCAGCCAAAGGGACATTTGGATCGACACGGTGCAAGTAATACAGATCTATCGCTTCGACGTTGAGCTGCCTGAGGCTCATCTCAACGCACTGGCGCAAATACGCTGGAACGCCACATGGCGTCCACTTGCCGGGGCCTTGGCGGGTGAAGCCACCTTTAGTCGCAATGATCAGGTCGTCGGCATAGGGAAACAACGCTTTACGAATTAGCCCCTCGGCCACATTTGGCCCATAGGCGTCAGCGGTATCGATGTGTTGCACGCCCAACTCCACCGCTTTACGCAGGAGCTGAACAGCATCAGCTTCTGAAGCTGGTGGGCCCCAGATGCCCGGCCCCGTGAGCCTCATGGTGCCAAACCCGAGGCGCCTAACCTGCTTTCCTGCCAAGAGTCCCGTACGGGCGGCGGTCATAAGTGCTCCAATTTCCGAAGGATTTGAGTGTGTAAGCTATCGAGAAGAGCATCCCGTACGTCAGGAACAAGCATCTGATGCTGGATCCCGCAGTCGCTCAAAATCTGGTGCAAATGGCTGTCGACGGACGCCCTGAAAGACAAGTTGGTATCACGTCCTGGGCCGAGAGCAATGGAGCTATCAAGCCTGGTCGCAACGATCGTCGTGTAGCCAGGAAGCTGGCTGGTGATTAATGACTTGACCGCATCTACCTGGTGCATCGGTGCAGGTTTACCCCGATGCTCGACTGCGGCATTCCAATACGCCACGGCATCGATGATCGGTCGATCAACCAATATCACCTCGGCAGAGTCAGCCGCTGTTCGTTGCGCCTCGAGCGTACGGTCGATAAACCACATCGTGGAGTCGTAGGTATGCTGAGTGAGCAGCGGGATACCTTGCTGTACCGCCAGCTTCCCGAAAGATGGAATGGTTGCAACGCAGATGCCTTTGCACTCAAGTGAAACTTTGAGCGCTTCACAGAAGGTGGATTTTCCCGTGGAGTGCGTTCCAGTGACACCTAAAAAAACAGGCTTCACCATAGGCTTCCTTGCTCCGGGGGAGGCGATTGCTCGTCAGGTTGCGTTTTGAGCTGCGCAATTTTGCAGATTTCCTGCCAAGTGCTGGCAGATGACTTTTCGATGAGATGATCAAGCAATAAGGCCGTCGCATAAGCATCATCAGCTGCTCGGTGGAGCTGGTCGGCGACCTTATCGCGCAGCCCTGCGTCAATGAGCAATGACTCAAGCCGATGGCTTTTGGCGTTAGGGTAAACGTGACGAGCAAGTTTCAACGTGTCGATGACCCCCACCGGCGACCATTCGGGCAAGTGACGCTTCATCACGCCATAGTCGACCGACGCATTGTGCGCGACGAACCATCGGTTCTGCAGGTGCTGCTCGACGTCGTCCATGATCTCAGCCCAGGATGGGCAACTTTCCAGCTCCGCATTTTTAATACCGTGGATTCGCTGGGCCTGCCAAGTGATCCGGTTGACGGGTTTGATTAACCAAGACAAAAGTTCGCGGTTTTCCATAGGTGGAAATGAGGCGATTCCCACTTCGACCAAGTCGGGTGGCGTATGTCCATTGCCCTCAACGTCTACGATGATGATTGGTTCAGAGGGCCAGGCGAAGTCTGTTTTCAGCATCAGAGATTCCTTGTTGCCTCGGCGCGGCCATGGCGCGCGTAGTGGTGGGGCTTGTCAGCGTCGTGCACCTGATAGCCTAGGGAGTGCTGTAAATAGTAACGACGCTGTTCGTCCAGACCACGAACGACAATCGCACGGTCATTCACCTGCGGGTCTTCCACAGCACCCAGTTCGTGGCACATTCGATTGAGAATCTGCTGATCTGGCTTCTTCCATGCCGCCTTGCATATGGAAAATTGCGAGCTGGGGCAGGTATCGCACAGTTCGGTGATGCCGAAGTGTCCGTTGTAATCTGGTTGCGCATGCGCAAAGGCAACTCCGCAAGAGGTTTTGTGGAAGATCGGTGTCACCTGATTCTGCTCCCCGTACAACCTCAATAGCCTCTGCTCATCTTCCAGTGGCAGGAGCTTTCTCCTGGCCGTCATTTTGTATGGCTCGGGGATTCCTTGGCTCTGGTAAAACTCGGCTATCTCCTTTCGATAGAACAGCCCGCTAAATACGGTCGCGTGGGCATAGTTGGCGAGCTCCGCGGCCTTTGCAATGAGTTCTGACGAGTCGTTTAACCCAGGAACGATCGGGCGCCAATACAACACCACTTTGTAGTATTTGGCATGGCGGAACAGCATCTTCAGGCTGTTGGTGGCGATCGAAGACTTGATGGGTTCGATCTTCGGATCAGCAATTCCTGAGTAGGTAACCAGCACTGTTAGCTTGATATTTCTGAGCGTATTGAAGCGCTCGCAATCGTCCTGAGATACACGCCATCGAGTGATCACAAGCACATTATTGGTTAGCCCAGCCTCATCAAGCATACGCAGCAAATTGTGGGTATGACTTTTGACCTCGGGGAGCATCGGGTCGGTGGCCCGGTTGAACAACTGAATAGGTGTGATATGAGGCTGGAAATACGTGTGATTGATAAATCGCTGGAAGGCTTCTTCATCGCTCATCAGCGCCTGCGGCGTGCGCTGATCGAAATTTCCATAAAGGTGACGAACGCAGTAGCTGCAGTCGAGTGGACAGCCAATGATGTGATTCAAACTGAGCCCGCTTTTGCGGTACCCGACTGGATCTACAAGACTCGGGTTCGCGTTTTGTAACTGCGTCGAGTTGATGATTCTGACCTGGGATCTCACTGCGATTCTCCTTGCTTGCCATCGGACCATCAGATGGAGTGAGCGCCCATTTAGGGTGCCTACCCTCCCATCCTTGGTAGGTAACAATAATGGCCAGATGATAGCTTGATTTCTGAGCTCGCGGGCAAGCCTAGCTTGTATGGCTGAGCCAATAGTTTCGCTGCCCGCAGCATTCCACGTTCAAGTTCCATCAGGATGTGATCCAAAACAATTGCGAAGCCGGCCAAAACACACTATGTTGCGTTCAGGAAAATCAAAAAACACCACATATTGTGGTTATTGCTTGATGCGCCCGCTGTCTACCGATGTATTTTCGTAAGATCCTTAACGCATGAAGGAGATTTCGTATGACAGATCGTCGCCCTATCAACAAAGACGTCAACGTTCCTAAACCAGGCGGTGGTGAGCAGCCGCGTTCTCGCAATCAAGATGGACAGATTCGAGATAAACGGAGTGATGCGGGCAAACCCCGCAAGTGACGTGTAACAAATTCAGCAGAGGGCGCACACCCCTCTGCTGATTTTTGACGTCCTACAAAATCACGCGATTTTCGCGTCTTTTGCACTACTGATACCTTCGAGCACCGGTCGCATCACCTCGGCTGTGTAACGCGGGAGAGGTATCTTGAAGCTACCATCGGGGTCGTCCAGGATTAGGCTGTAAATGACCTCAGAAATCTGGCAGATTTTAGATCCCTTCAATCGCTCATATTCATACTGCTTTTCCTCCTCAGCTATCCGCACGATGGCAGACGGAATCCAGTTACCAGCGTGGGTGGCCCCCTTAAAAACTCCTTTCTCAAACGATTTATCCGCTTGTTTAACAGCCTTCCAGATAATGCTAAATATGTTGCTGACAGAGCTAGAGGCAAGCAATGGCCTCAAAATCTCGCGTGTTGCGCGTTCGGCCTTGAATACTACCGATGCGTTCTCCACTCGGTAGCTCAGATACTCCATGAGCTCTTCTTCAGCAACCTCATAGATTAGCGCCTTCAAAACGGGTTCAAGTTCAGCCTTGTTTTTTTCTAGATCGTAAGCGATTAGCATCTGAAGGGACTGAACATCTAGTGCCAGGCCACCAGCATCATCACTGACATTAGGACTCCACGACAAAAAATCATATCGTTCATATTGACGGTAGAAATCTAGAGCATCAATTGATGTTTCTGACGATACCAGAATGATATGCCTGCTGAATAACTCGCTGATGCACTTATTTTGATACTCTGACGTAGGTGCCAACCGGCGATGCCATCGCTGAAGCTGCACAAACGATAAACATGCCACATCAGTTGGGCCTGCCATCGTAAGAGCAGCGAGCAAGATTATCTTTTCACGAAGCGTCAGTCCCTCATAAGGAACTCTGCAGTGTATGCCGTTACCATTGAGCTGACCCAGGTATTCATTTACACAGGCGCTACAACCACAAGTATCATCCCGACAAGTCGGAAAAATGTGATCACACCCAGTGCACACTGGTTTATTCGCAGTATTATTCCGGGCAGAACGCTTCTGAGTTGCATGGGAAGCGCAATGAGGACACGTAAGATCTTTACGCTCCAAATGAGGCAGGAGTGGTAAGAGTGAGTTTACATTAGTCTTGATGGAGAACTCAGTAAATAGATCCCTGACCTTTTCGCCTTCTAAATATCGCTGATAAATACTTTCAACTTGCTCGACAGAGAGATGACCTAGTGGATCAGCAATCACTTCCGTCGTCTGGACTAACGCGACTTCGCCAGCATCAGAGGTGAGCTCATCAAAATCTTCAGGTGGCATATGTGTCAAAAATCCTGTTTCCGGGGGCTATTGGGTGCGCACCTACGCAGCGCTTCAATTGCTTATTATTACCGTCCAGCGATGTCAGATTTCGACCTGCTGAGATCAATGACAGCGCTTGACGTAACCACACCTATGACGACATCCTTCATTTGACCGAAGGCCTCCCACTCACTCAAGCCAATCCCTGCACCAAGTAGAAGTGTGGTGATGAGGAGGAACCGCCAGCTTGGAGCGAGCAGCAACAAGAGCTTAATTAACGACGTCTGCGCGAGAAGCTCATCAACGTACTTCCGGTACTCTCGTCCGAGAAAAAGAGCGATAGCCATCATGGCGCAACCAATAGTGAGCGCCATTTCCTGAGTGATCGGGATGAAAAACAGCGCACCACCTCCAATGCTAAGCCATTTTCCAACTTTGGCTAAATTTCCGATGTATTTTTTGGCAACCTCTTGCCCTCTCCAAGGCAAAGAAGGATTGAAACCGCCGATCATCAACATGGTGTTATCCTCAGTGTTCGTTGTTTATTTGGATAGTAAACTCAACGGCTTCCATTGGGCACTTTGAACAATGGCAGCCGGTGAATAATAGTAGGTTTATGCCCATATCTTATCCATATGCCATACGGATGATTCCACTTCGCCCGCCTTGTAAGGCCCCTTGGCTCCAGTCAGGCGGCTTTCGTATAAATTTGCGTTACGAAGGTCGGCTCCTTCTAAATTCGCCCCGAAGAAATCCGCCCCACGCAGATACGATCCACGCAGGTCTGCACCCGCAAGATTGGCGTGTGCAAAATTGCCTTCGTAGATATTCGTACCAGGGCGGATTGTTGGGTCTTCGTATAGGCGCACGAACTTGCAGTTTCTAAGATCTGCTCGTTCAAATGAGGTGCATTGGCTTAGCCACTCTTCCCAAATAACAGAATTTTTAGCGCTCACACCGTAGAAGTTGAGCGTCAGCGTCCCTACCTTAGCAATCAAATACTCAAGCAGCGAACTACTGAAATCGAATTGATCAAAAGTTACATCATGCTGCGCCGCAGTTTCAGCCAGGGAGCGATTACCATCTGCGGCATCTCCTAAGGCTTGAAGCTGACGCGAGTAGACATCAGGCTGATAAACGAACCGGACAGGTATAACCCAAAAGCGCCTTTGGACGTTGAAATCACAATAAGCTTCGAACAACTTGCTTTCACGAGAAACTTGGTTGTATTCCAGACCCAACTCGCGAGCGGTGATCTGCAACCAATGACTGTGCTTCAATGGGCGGCCAGCAAAATGCTGGAGCATCCCACGACCTTCAGGCGTCAAAGGTGCTTCTGGATCGCTAAGGCGGCGTTTAGCCAGGTAAGCGATATGTTGGAGCAGAGGCGATACGGTGGGTTTCATGGCCTATTCCTTTTGGGCGGCAGTGTCCTAGTCCCTGCTACCAAAAAGAATGGCAAAAGAGGATGACGCATGAATCAACGGTGCTATTGCTCTACAGGATCTAGGACTGAAGGTGGCCGCTCCACGAGGAGCAATCTTGAATCTAGACATCAATAATTGTCAAGTCGCGATCGTTTCGCTCTAAAAGGGACTTCTGTATACATGAGTCGGGGCAGTGGTATTGTGTGACATCTTGGGTCTTCGCCACGGGTAATTCATCCATGCTTTCGCTCGGCATCGCCAGCACGCTGGCTCTCCGGATCTGATTAGTGACTTTCAACTTCGTGATACGCCGTGCTTTAAGCCTCAGCAGGAGGATGCTTGCATCGTGAGTCCAAGTGATGCAAGCGCATCGCTCTTTAAAGTAAGCCTGAAGATGCCTTCATACCATGCTACATTCGCTCGCATTGACTGAAATTACAGCCGTGCCTCAATCCATGCCCAAGTTTCTTTAGCTAACCAACCGTAAAACTCTCCCCTATTCATTTTGATTATAACTAAATGGTCATTGCCGTCAATTTTAGTCGAAAGGTCATCGGATATTTGTTGTGCGGTAGCGCCTGAGTTTATCCACCTTACAGATTCCAACCCAGGATCCTTGGTGTTGTCATAGCGTTCTAGGTTTTGTATAAATAATCGCCTGACCTCATTATAGCGATCACCTTCCTTGTTGAGGTTCCACGTCACCATAAATACAGACATTATCGCCCCCCCTTTTTACCATCATAAAAGCAAGATCAAAAATCAAAGCCATGATCGCTAAATAGACCACCACAACTACGTTTCCATCACAGCCGGTTTAATATCGCTAGACTGCATGAGCGGGCTTTGAGCTTCGCCAGTTTTAACCTGACCGCCATCCAACGTAAGAGAGAAACGGTGACGGTGCTCACTCTGCACTTGACTGGAGTAAAGCGTCCAATACTCCGTCGGGGTTGCTGCTTCCATGTGAAAGTTAATAGAGGCGATCTTATAATTCTCCTTCAGCCTGCTCATGCCCTCTCGTAGCCTGCCATATTCCTGCTCTCTACTCTTCTCTTGGCTCTTCGCTCCAAAATAATGGATGAGGCCGTGTTCAAGCAAAAGGCCTTCCTCCTTCTTCTGCACTTCATCAATTATCGAGTTACCTAACATAAAATGAAGTGCATATGGACTCTCCTTGGTAACCGAAAGAGCCTTAAACAAATTATAATAAACAAATATGTCTTTCTCGGCGGTTGAGATGCCATACAGTGAGTCACTATAGCCACGGTGATCTCGTTTCAATGGGCGACGCGCTGGATCATCGGTGGAGCCGACGTATAAAACCTCTGTATCGATCCCAAGATTGATGCTATGCATCATCAAAAAATCATGTACAGACACCCCTGTTGCATAGGGCTGTCCAGGGCCCCAGAGCCCGATGAAACGACCTTCATCAAAAATGACTGGAAGCTCAACACCTATCAACTCTGGCAAAGCTGGAAGGCGGACTTTTTTAGGCTTTCTTTTCGAACCTACTTCTAGGTGAATGATGACCTCTTTTCTAGTCCAGCTATACTCAGGAGACTTCTTGGTACTAAACCGAACTTTATCTCTAGAGGTGATAAAATAGACGAAGCGCTTATCATTGCACTCCTCAACTTCTTTTCGATACGCACGCAACTGGTCTGAGATACGTTTTTGGTAGTCGACACCTGCGGGCGGGTTAACTAACAGGTCAAACCAAAAAACTGTGTAGTTAGTCAGTTCAACATACCAATCCTTTTCAGCATTTTTGTAAACAGGGTTATCCTTAATAAAACCTAGGTAGCCACGAGAACCCATTCCCCCTCCTTATATTCATTGAAAAAGACATACTCCACCCTCCCCGCTTTAGAGCAGAGTGAAGCATTTAAGATTTATCAAACTCGGGTCGATGAGATTACGAAGGAGTTTTACTCCATAAGTTTCTTACGGATCAGAGAAAATAATTCCGCCTGATAAATGGCATCGTGCAAGGCATCATGATCACCGACAGTCGCAGGGTTAACTACCTTCGCTATTTCGCTAGATCGCGTCATTTTCCATGCGCAGTCTGAAGCGCCAAAATACATCGATTTGATGTCCAATGCGGCTATACCAAATGGGTTTTCACCGAGGAACTGGTGGAAGTAAAAATTTACAAACCCCCAGTCGAAGGATGCATTAAATCCCACGAACACTACGGTTTCGCCATCAGAAGCCAATGAGTCAATCCATGCTTTGAAACGAGACATAGCGTCTGCCGGTTCCAGGCCGTCTGCACGGAGCTTCTCTAGCGAGAGACCAGTAACCTCCATTGCTTCCGGGACGAAGTCATCAGAGATGGGCTTGATATAGCAGGAAAACTGGGCATCGACGTCTGACACGACGCATGCCCCTATAGAAAGCATGCTGTATTTGCCAGGAATTGGGCCTGAAGCCTCAATGTCGACCGACACGAATATCTCTTTACCTGCTTTCATAGGTGCTCCGCTTACATTGGAATGTTCTACGCGTTAGTAGCATCGCTACCGCGGGCAGCATGCGTTAGTTGTCTTCCATGACGGGAGACGGGCGCATCGATAAAAGTGACTCAGTCAGATCCTTGAAGCTCAGGGCGCGGTCTGGGAAAGCCTTGGCCATGGCTGATGGATACAATCGAGTACGAATATCGGAGTACGTCCAGGCGGGTTGACTCCCCCGTTCTCCGGTTGCCGCTGCCAACTCGCCAAGTTGTTTTTCCGAAAGCCCCATCCCCGCCAGATCCATGCTGAAAAGCGCTTTCCGCTCACCGATGTCTGGTCGGGTGAATTCCTCCACGATGGCAGCACGTCGGCGAAGAGCGGCGTCAAGCACCGACAGCCGATTGGTGCAAAGGATCACCACGACACGACCACCATATTTCCGTAAATCATCGACACCTTGAATCAGCGTGTTCACTGCAACCTTGTCTTCGTGGTGACTTTGACTTTGAGACCTTGAGGCTGCGATCGAATCTCCCTCGTCAATGATCAAAATGGCGCGGCGGTTTTTGCCGGCGGCCTCCACAACTTCTGCCCAGGCTTGGGTCAACAGGGTGCCCATTTCACCGACCTTGCCCGAACCGCGCACACGGTTGCTCAGTTTGAACAATACGGAATCTTCAGTGCGCGACTCACGGACGATACGATTCGCAATGCACTCTGCTGTCGCTGTCTTTCCTGTACCCACGTCCCCGTGGAAAATCACAAGTGGATATTGGTCGGCTATGAGATTGCAGATGGGCAATACACTTTTGTGGTGAGTGTTACTCCACTCCTGCAACTGTCCTTGGTTGAGCAGTAAGCGAAGCTGGTTGTGAATGCGCTCATAGCGGCTATCAAATCCTAGCAATACGCCCTCACGCTCAGTCAGTTGGCGTTGCGGCAAGTCGATTGCGGCATCGAATACGCTGTTCTTAGTCATCAGGTGTAATCCTTGCGTTGTATGCCATAGCCATTGCTGGAGTATTCACGCCCACCGCTCTGTGTCAGCCGCGAGTGACTGATATCGTCGTTGCTCGTCGTCCAGGAGATCTTCATTCTCCCGGCCAATTTTTCTTGTGCTTGTTGATCGTAAGTGTTGTGGTGAGACAGTACGATTCGCAGAAGGGCCCCAGCAACCTTCGGCCATCGGGCATCACCGGGACGATCATTAGCTAGCGTCCCAGACTCGTTGACGTAAAACCGAGTTGCCTTTTGCTCGACACCATGACTAAGGAGGGTTAGATCGACGTAATTCAGATAGCCATTCTTAGCCAACAGCTCAATGTCATTCGCCCATTCTCGAGCGCGTCCTTCGGTCACCGCCCCACTGCTGGAAGCGATCATCACCAGGTCGGAGGTTATACGACGCACCACAGCCTCGATATCTGTGGTGGTGTAGGTCGTCGTTTGAGTGGTGGTCTGGGTCATGCTGCATCCTCCACCTTGAAAGCTCGGCCGAACAATTCTTTCCAGACTTCGAAATCACCTTCGACAGACGCAAAATTTGCCGTTTCCCAAGACGCCTCTGCGATCCGAACAATTTCCTTGCGTTCGTCCTCAGTAATCCGGCTGGCCACGTTATTCGTGTCGCATACGGGATCAAGAATCACGACAGGGTCAGTGAAATCGGAGGCCGCTCGGTTTTCGGGGAATTTGATGACTTGCTGCAGGCCGGACTCGGCGATGTATAGGAGAAAATCTCGAAAACGCTTTTCCAGAGAACCCTCTTTTCCGTTCACCTCCAGCACGTGAGCCATGATGAGCTCAATGTGAAAGGACTTAAGTGGGCACTCAGCCTTCGTTCGCCACCGCTTGGCCAAGCGTACAAGAGTGCGGAAGTCAGGATCTTGATCCTTGCGATCCTTAACGAATTTCACTTGGCACGGCGCGCAGGTTTCGGTCTTCGAGCCATCGATACGGTCGAACTGCCAGCCGTAACCTTCCTTGTTCGGGTTTTCAATGACCGGAACGATATCCACGTCCAGCCCGGTACCAACGAACGTAACGGTCGCGGCCTTGCGCTGGATCTCAAAGTCCTCAACCGCTTTGTTCGGATACAGCTTGATCAGCGCCTCATAGATTTTTTGGCTCAGGCTTGAAAACGTTTCCTCATCTACCTTTTCGCCGCTGATGTAAAACACCACATCCACATCGACGGCGTCCTCGGAAGTCTTCCGAAGGATGGTGTGCTTAGCGAACGAGCCAGCCTTCACCACGCGCTTGATGGATATCTTGTCCTGCTTCTTAAGGCTGTCGCGCAACGCGGCGATGAGCCGATCGACCTGGGCGTTATAGGTTTCGCGCTTATCCTTCGGCAAGCGCAACACGTTACTGTCGTAGTACCTGACCTGCGTATTGGTAAGTGGCATCGGCCGCTCCCTCCTAGAAATGGTTGAGATAGTTGCAACAGCCTTCCTACCAACAGCTACACCACATGCCGACGGATGGATTGGCGGAACGACGCCTGCTTCATGCACGCACCATTCAAACGGCTCGCTGTCAGTCGCCAATTCTCTACAAACACCGAAACGGTGGATGGCAGGGAGAAATTGCACCTAACAGTTTGCTAGCGTATGATTACTATACGCATAGTTTTTAGATGCGGTCTAGTTTTTATACGCTATCGAGGTTCGACATGACAAACGATTCCAATCCCACGGACGAGCAACCCACTAAGGGTCGGCAAGGAGCGCGTTGGGGCCAGGAGCGTCGCTTGGAATTCATCGACTATCGGTTGCGGTGGGATGGACAAATCAACCGAAGCAATCTCACTGACTTCTTCGGCATATCGGTGCCACAAGCTTCGCTGGATATAACCGAGTATACAAAGCTGGCCTCCAACAACATGGAGTACGACACGCGAGCGCGTGTTTACCGAGCGACGGAAGCATTCCAGCCGGTTTTTCAGTCCAGTGCAGTTGAACGTTACCTCGAAGATTTGTTGCGCGTGGCTGTTCAACCAGATGTGCCTTACGGGAGCTTTTTGGGATGGCAATCCCCCGTCGCTGGCATTCCCAAACTGGGACGACGTCTTAACGCAGATGTTGTCGGTGAGATTCTGCGAGCCATTCGTGAGAATGGTTCAGTTGAGGTCACGTACCAGTCCATGACTGACCCCGAAGGCAGTGAACGTAAGCTGACCCCTCATGCGTTAGTGCATGACGGAAATCGCTGGCATGCACGAGCGTACTGCCATAAACGCAATGACTTCCGAGATTTCTCGCTGACACGTATTAAGCGTGCTCAGTACGCAGGCCCAGATCATGAGCGAGCATCGATGGATACAGCCTGGAACAAGATGGTCGACGTCGTTCTCACTGCTCATCCCAAGCTCAGTCCTGCTAAGCGTCGCCTGATCGAGAGTGACTATTCAATGGAAAACGGAGAAATGCATCTGGAGTGCCGCCAAGCATTGCTGCTCTACCTGCTTTTCCAGCTCAACCTCACGGAGGATCAAGCTGTACAACGTCCCGAAGTCATTCAACTGGCGCTCAAAAATAGGGATGAGATTTATGCCCTGCTACACCCATAACGATTAGAAGCCAGCCAACACTCACCACATCAGCTACTGGAATTGTCACGATGGCAAATCTTGAAAATGAATTCATTCTGATCGCAGGCAGCATCTCCAAGAAGACAGAGAAGGCCACGATCGACTTCGCGCATGACTTCACTCGTGCGGTTACTAAGAGCGTCCTGGCTGCGCAGGGGGGCTTGGTCGTCTACTTGGCAGGCTGCCCCACCAATGAAGGTGGTGATGCGCTGACCTTCGATTGGACGGTGGCCTACGAGGCAGAAATGCTGTTGGCTGGCTCCCCCCCTGCCGGCCAGTTGAAGATCGTGACCTCTAAGTTGGCCATGCAGGAAAAAATGACTCCAGAGCAGCGAATGCTCATCCGTCGGCTCTCGGCTGAAAATTTCGCGGAGATCATCTACCTCGAAGACGACGTGGTCACCGGCGGAAACATCGGTGATGAACAAGTGGAAGTTGCCACGGCGATGATTGCGCTGGGTGGCGGTAAAGGTGTTTCTGACCGAGCCCGCAAGATGCGCAGATGGAAGCTGCCCGTGCTGCCATTTGACTTGAACCTTGGTGGGTTCAGCGAGGACGGCAAAGGAGCGCTCGGCCTTCACGCAAACTTCTTCAAGGAGCCCCTGACGTTGTTTCCATTCACGGGCGAACAGGTAAAAGGCCGACTGGACAGCATGTCTCTGCAGGAGCCGCTCCACAGCCTGGACAAGCTGGCAGATCTTTCCGTAGGAATGTTCCAAGATGAGATCGTGGCCAGGGAAGCGGCACGCTCTCCAGACCTTCTGGTCATCACGGCCATCGCTATTGAGCTGGCAGCTGCAAAGAAAATGTTCGGTGTTGGCGAAGATGTTCCCGCGCGCTTCACCGCACATGGAGTCCACTATTGGCCCGTGACGATTCAACGACCTGACGGCCCACTTTCTTGCGTCATCGCTTCTCTCGGCAATCCTGGCAACGTCAATGCAACCGCCATCACAACGCTCCTGCTGTCGGAGCTGAAACCCAAAAAAGTTCTGATGATGGGGATCGCTGCAGGCCGGCGTAAAAAACTGAGCCTCGGTGAAGTCATCTTGTCCGAACGCGTCGTGTACTACGAAGGAGCGGCAGCGCTTGCAGGTGGCGAGCTTGCAGCGCGACCGGAAATGCCTCGACCTGGGCTCTCTACCCAGCAAGATCTCAATGCTTACTTCGCAACCGCGTCCTTGCCCGATCGCCTGCAAGACCATGCGAACAAGCTTGGCTTCGCGATGCCGGTAGCGTCCATAGCGGGTGAGGTTGCTGCCCAGCTAAAAGTATCCCCTGCAACCATTGCTTCCGGCGAACTGCTAATTCGAGACTCGAAACTTTTCGAGAGTTTCCAAGGCATTCACGACAAAGCTGTGGTAGCTGAAATGGAGGCCTACGGGGTGTTCGACGCCTGCGACAAGCAGAACGTGCCTGTGATAGTCGTTCGCGGCATCAGCGATTACGGTGACAAGACCAAGGACAACACTTTCCACAAGGTGGCTTCCGAAGCTGCTGCCATCGTGACCCTGGATTACGCCATCCATGGATGGAGCCGCAGACCGGCTCTCTGAGCAATCGTCTCTTGTTAAGTTGAGCGCCCTTCGGCCAAGGGCGCTTTCATTATAAAGAGCAACCTGCTCCGGCGTAAGGGCCGGACTATGCAAGGAGACATAAACTTGACTGATGACGTCCGATCCGAAGACCAGCCACTTCCGCCCTGCTCCATCCCTGCATCATGCCAAATATCATTTCGGGGCATACCTGAAGGTGTTGAGTGGCAGGAAAAATTCATCGCCATTGCTCGAAAGGTGGTTGAAGCCGCTAGTTGCCACCATCAGCTCAATGAGGAGATTGAAATCACTGTCAAAACCCCTGAAATTCTTCATTCGTTAACCCCCAAAAAATCTTGAAAGGCGTTGCCTGACGGAGCTTTTTGTAAGCGGCGCATCAAATTTAAAATCAATGAATCGCTTCGACAAGCTCGCAAAAAGCTATGCCGCTATGGTTTCTCTGGCTTGTTCCATGCGGTGTTTGCGACATCTCTTTTCGTACAGTACCTAAGCTATGGTCCAAGAGGCCCCCAAGATGGACATGGTGATGGTTTTGAGAGGCATGGATTAGTTGCACCAACTCGGCGTAGCGCTCGAACGGATTAAGGTAGAGGGTGTTGAACTGAGTTCGCGAGAGCGAAGCCCGGCGGGAGATGTTCTCCAGGAGCTTCTGGCGGGGTGGGCTCTGCAGGAGAACAGCAGCATTCGCCGGCAGGTGGAAGCCTTGTGGTGAGGCTTATGACGTTGGTTTGGCCGCTTTGCGGCCTAGCTGGCGGACCTCTTGGCAAATGGCCGTCACTCGGTCGAGTTATGTATTGGATCGCTAGTTCCGCGATCGATCACAGCCTGTTCAGGCTTGATAATAGCCTCAGCGTTTCTTGCCGCTTCAATCTTATAAGTTACCTCTATTGGTATCATCCCTGAAGTGGAAGTCTCAATAGTGCATCCTTCATATTTAAAAGCCGCTGGCTTGGTTTTTCGTTTGTGGGATTTTTTATATATCTGGTCGCAAGAATTATTAGCACCAATAAATAACACGCGATCAAATGGAAAATTTGACTCGCTGAGGAAATATTCGGTCCAATCCTTCAGCCCATCGAGGTAAATTTTGTTTGTGGTTGCTATGATGTCGCTATAGCATAGGAGTACTAGCTCTACGAAACTTCCACTCTCAACGTAGGTTTGATATTTGTTTGCCTTATCTTTGATTCCTTCGAATATCCAATTGGGGCGCATTAGGTTTTCAATTTTTTTCATGGGTCTTTTAGGTGCGGTTCTGGTTGAAATCGCCTCCTCAATTTGGGTATGTATTTTCTCTCTGTCGGCCTTTCGATCATTGATATATGCGAGATGCTCCCGCGGATCGGCGGTGGTGATTTCTATTCCAACTTTTGACTCTTTTAACCAACCTCGTATTAGTTTTGAATGTGGCCTTGAGAGTATTATCGCTCTGTCAGGTTTATCCTTCTGGATTTCGCAAACAGTATAGGCTCTGTAAATACCTTCGAGATTGGGCGCTGCAAGATCTAAAATTGCTTGTTCGTGGTTTTCTTTCTTATCATTTTTTGTGCTTTTAGATTTCTTCATTTGGCGTGATCCATATTTCGTTGATTGTTCAGATTGCAGCCCTTTCGGATAAGGCTTTTACCCTTGTGGTCCATTGGTCTGCCGACCAGACTGAGCCGATCGTCTGCTCCACCGGGGTTGAACTCGGTGGGCGAAGCGACACCCTTCTCCCGCGACTTCTTCAACTCAATGCATTTTTCGACCATCTGGGAGCACAACATGTCAGAAGGCACCAACAGCCAAGCTCTGGTGAGCAACCCAGCGATCAGCGGTTCGAGCATCGTGTCGAGTTTCCCGGTCCCAGATTGAGGAGATGCACACCCAGTTGCGATAGGCGTCTGCGTATATCCCTGCCTCAAGACCATTACGGTTACCAGACCGAATGAGGAATAGTCTTGCCCAAATAATAACCATATGCTACCAACTAAATACAGGCGCGGTGTAGTCCAGCCAGCCGCAGCATCCTGTCACTGATGCGTGAGGACGGCGAGCAACTCGGTCGATTTAAAGTACGCCGCTTGATGCGCGAACTTGATTTAGTCAATAAACAACCCGGCTCACATGCCTACAAACGAGCGACAGTAGAAAGGCTTGATATCCCGAACACCTTGAACCGCGAGTTTGATGTGCCAGCCCCCAATCAAGTCTGGTGCGGCGATATCACCTACATTTGGGCGCAGGGAAAATGGCATTACCTAGCTGTAGATCGTGGATCTTTGTACGCGCCGGATAGTGGGCTGGACTCTGTCGGAAAAGCCGGACGCTGAACTGGTGATCAAGGCGATGGATATGGCCTACGAGCAGCGTGGCAGGCCATCGGGTCTATTATTCCACTCGGATCAAGGGTCGCCCAATATGCAAGCCGATTGTTTCGTCAGCGGTTATGGCGATATCGCATAGGTCAGAGCATGAGTCGCCGAGGAAATTGCTGGGACACGCACCGATGGAGCGAGTCTTCCGCAGCTTGAAAACGGAATGGTTACCGACCACGGGTTACCGAACGGCTCAAGAGGCTCAGCGCGACATCAGCCATTTTTTGATGCATCGGTACAACTGGATTCGACCCCGTCAATTCAACGGCGGGCTGGCGCCGGCTTGGGCCGAAGAAAAACTTAACGTCGTGTCCGGGATTAGTTGACCACTACAATGCCAACTGAATACTCACTAGGTGACGTCCTTGAGCGCTTGTACCAGAACCAGCTCGCCTTAGAGGCGGCCGTAATGGAGCTGACCTTAAGAGCTGAATGCTATGGTGCGACAGACACCGGCGAAAATGTTCGCGGTGCGCTACACACGATCGGTGAGAACGCCGGACACATTAAGCAAGGCTTGGCCAAACTGAAGGACCAAGGTCCACACTAGTCAAACTGCCGAAAACATCCCTGGTACGGCCTTTTTCTCGACTTCAACCGCGTGCTGTAGGGTCGGCGCAAAGAATTACCCGTATGACACAGTCCGTCAGATTAAAATCCAAAACAATGTTCTCAAAAGCAAAATGGCATAATATGCCAATGTTCGGAAAAACTGTTTACCGAAAGCTGGAGTTCAATATGGCAACGAGAAACGTTGTGCTCACCCCTCACCAGGAACATCTTATACATGACCTGGTGCAGTCCGGCCGTTATCAGAATGCCAGCGAAGTGATGCGAGAAGGTTTGCGTTTACTGGAGCAGCGCGTCGCCGAAGACACTGCCAAAGTTGAGGCCCTGCGTCAGGCGACCTCTATCGGCATCATGGACCTTGAGCAAGGGCGCTTTACTAAGTTGAACGAAGGGGATCTGGAGCACTACCTCGAGGGCTTGAGCCTGGAGGCAACCCTCCCCGCGCGCGAGAAACACTGAGCATGTCGCAGTATCGGATTTCCAACGCGGCGCGCGCCGACATTGTCGACATCCTCAGGCTCTCCCAGACGCAGTTCGGCGATCAAGCACGCCAGCGGTATCAGGCGCTAATCCTCGCCGCGCTGCAAGCGATTGCCGACACGCCTTATCGCATTGGCAGCTACGAACGCGGTGAGCTGGCACCGGGCCTTCGCAGCTATCACCTCATCTATTCACGCCAGCAGGCCAAACAGCCCCATGGGGCGGTCAAAAGCCCACGCCATATCGTGTTTTATCGTGTAGCAAGCGACGACGTGATCGAGGTCGTCCGATTCCTTCATGACGCCATGGAAGTGCAATTGCACTTGCCTAATGACTGATCCTGGCCCAAAGGCTTAGCTGTCCATGAACAGCGAAGGTAAGGCGCCCGCCTCAACATGCAACCTGAGCGCCTTCGCTGCCCGCCGACTCAGTGGCCAATTGAAGCGGGAGGTTATGGGCCCGACCGGATTATCGAGACCCACCACCAGAAGCACGATGCGCAACGTTGCCTGCCACTTTCAATACCGAACAGCCTCTTCTTAAGCGCTTTCCGTGGCCAGGCGCCTGGCATTACGCTCCGGTTGTCGATGGACACGCGGATCGATCTCCCTGGCGACCGGCGCCATTGCAACATCTCGCAGAGCATGAGCATTTCACGCTGCCAATTTCAGGACAAGTGCTGAAAGACGGCCCGGACAACTCCGATTAAGGATATCGACTCATCTAACGACCAAGAATTTGCCAGATTCGGGTTGGTCATCCAGTACACAAAGGCGCACTGAATGCCAGTCACGGCCACCCCGCTCCGGGTCAGAAATCGCCATTCGCGATCGCTCGCCCACCCTGTGCAATTGGGGGCAAAACTGGGGGCAAAATTGGTTTTTTTCAGGCTGTAAATACCGATCTAGAGCCAAGTCAAAATGTTTTTTGGGGACCCGGACAGTCTCTAGGTGTCGGCGGGCAGGCTGTTCAACTGATCATTTCTGCCTTTCCACAAACCATGGAGCTCCATTCACTTCCAGTGGATTGCTACATTGGGGGCATATCTGAGGGCATGCTTTGATAAGGAGAGTCGCCCGCTCCTCCCAATCTTCACCGGCGACCGCTGCCCGCATGACCGTGGTGTAACCGGGCTACGTTCTGATCGATGCGGTCTTGGATCGTTCGCAAGGTGTCTCGAGTAATAACCTGCGGGTATAGGTTCTCGGCGATGCTTGCAAATCGGCTCGCCACATCGCAAATGCCGTCAATCATTCTACCGGCAACGTCCGGGGGCACCTCGGCTTCCTCGGCAAGCCGAAGCATTTGCGTGCGGGAAATCGATAGGGCTTCTCCCATCACATCCATCTGGTGATATCCACCTGGCCCCTCGCAGAAGGTCACATCGTAAGCCGGGGACAGTTGCCACTGGCCGTCTTGCGACATGATGTAGGCAAAGTTTTTGGAGTGATCGTCTCGGTTGTTGAACGCAACATTGAAGACAGCACGTTCGAAGGCCACCGCCATCTCTCGCACGTCGTTGGTGCACATCTGTGTTGCCCGCAAGAAGTTGACGTAGTCCAACACCCCCGGAGACCGGTAATTCGCCCCCGTAAAGGCCGCGAGGCTTTGCATGGGTACGCGCATACCATCCCGACGGTCAAATCGCTTACTAGCAAACGCAGCCAACCCATTAGGCAGACTGAAGTACTGCGTGTCAGGGGTGTTGATGCCGCACATGCGCAGGCACTCGGCGTAGACCATTTCGATAGCGCACACCTCGGCATGCTCTTCTTTCGCCGGGAACTTGACCAACCAAGCTTCAAAGCCTGCCGTAACGGCAGTGGTAAAACGGCCAGTTTCGGGGTCGCGATAGACGAGGGCCTTAGGCCTTGCACCTTGAGGCGAGCCACCCACCAGCAGCAACGTCTGCAGGAACTCACCACCGTCTCCATGGAGCACTTCCTGCACTTGGACAGCAAGCTGTTCCAGCGGGATGTGGACTTCAGACTCCTGCCCTTCGGGCGCCACGGGCTCAAACGTCATGGCACCCATTGCATTGCTACCGATGTAGGCCAGCCGTTCCAGTGAGCCGATGCGCGCCGTGGTGAGCCCGCGGCGCCTGAACATACGGTCCATCAGCAACATGCCCCACCCATCCGGCAACGCATCGTAAACAGGCCCTGGTAAGTACAGTTGGTGGTCTGGAAAATCTTGGCGCAACTTAGCCCCCTCCAGCGGCAGCGTGTAGGAGGACAGTTCCAAGCCCCGTTGCCTGGCTTCATTGCTGTACTCGAACACGATCAGCGGGCGACCGGTCAGGGCAGTTGTGGAGACCAGCGTGCCCCATTGCCATCGTTCACCCCAGCCCTCGTAGAAGACGTTCACCTGCTCAAGCATTGCCGGACTTCCTCTTTGTACGGAGGCGATTGGCGCTGTTTTCGTAGCGTCGAATATCCTCGATGCTGTCCAGCTTTGGCAGGAACAGGCCTTCAAGTTCCTTGATTCGACCAAGAGCAATCGCCACACGGACGACGTTCTCGAATCCGACATTGCGCCCTGCTTCAAGGTTGGACACTGTGTTTGTGCCGATGCCGGCACGTCCGGCCAAGTCGGCTTGCGTCATGTCCAGCGCCAAGCGCTCTGTACGCAGGCGATCGCAGAGGCGCTTGACGACCTCACTCGGCTTGCTGAAGCTTAAATCCAACATAGTGTGCACCAAACCAATTCCGTGCCAGTTAATCCACAAAATTATAGAATTAACGACCAACCCTATCAAGTAACTTAACTCACAGAACCTGTGGCTTATCGAATAATTTCCAGCTATAACCACAATATAATGGATTTACCTACCATAAAAGCCAAAAAAATGAGAACTATTGGCGCCGTTAAGAGCCGTATTCTGGGTTAAGGCTGACTTGCGCCCGAGCCCAGTTAGCGTTGGGTGGGAAAATGGGGCACGCTAGAAATTTCGAGACCTGAAATCGCCGTACTAGAGCCCACTCAAAATGTTCTTTGGGGATCCAGAGAGTCTCTGAAAAACCGGCTGAAACCGCTAATACCCAAACAGCGACTTGCTCTCCAGATACTCGTCAAACCCGTACTCGCCCCACTCACGACCGTTGCCCGACTGCTTGTAGCCGCCAAACGGCGCGGCCTGGTCGGCACGGGCACCATTGAGGTGGACCATGCCGGTACGCAGTTGACGGGCAACCTGGCGGCTGCGTTCAAGACTGGCCGAGGTGACGTAGCCAGACAGGCCATAGGGGCTGTCGTTGGCGATGGCTATCGCCTCGGTTTCGCTGTCATACGGGATGATCGCCAAGACCGGGCCGAAGATTTCTTCGCGCGCCACCAGCATGTCCGGTGTGACATCGGCAAATACAGTCGGTCGCACGTAGTAACCACGCTCAATACCTTCAGGACGCCCTGCTCCCCCAGCAGCCAACTGCGAACCTTCGGCGATGGCCTGGGCGATCAAGGCCTGGACCCGAGCGAACTGCATGCCGTTGGCGACAGGGCCGATAGCCATGAGCGGGTTGCTGTCGTCGTAACACACCTGCGCGAGCACTTGCCGGGCGATCTCGATCACCGCCGGTTGCTGTGCACGCGGCACCAACAGGCGTGTCGGCGCGTTGCATGACTGGCCACTGTTGCGCATGCAGCCCATCACCCCATGATGCACCGCGCTGGGCAGGCAGGCATCGTCGAGCAGGATATTCGCGGATTTGCCGCCCAGTTCCTGGGACACACGCTTGACTGTCTCCGCCGCCGCCTTGGCCACCGCGACGCCCGCGCGGGTGGAACCAGTGAAAGACACCATGTCCACCTCGGCATGGCTTGCCAGCGCGGCGCCCACCCCGGGGCCGTCGCCGTTGACCAGGTTGAACACACCCTTGGGCACCCCGGCCTCATGCAGCACCTGGGCAATGATTCGGGCCGACAACGGCGCACGCTCACTGGGTTTGAGCACAACGGTGCAACCCACCGCCAGCGCTGGCGCGAGCTTGCAGGTGAGTTGGTTGAGCGGCCAGTTCCAGGGCGTGATCAGGGCGCACACGCCGATGGGCTCGCGCACCACCAGCGTATTACCCAGGCGTCGTTCGAAGCGGTACTCGCGTAGCACCTCCAACGCCTGTGTCAGGTGGCCCAGGCCTGCCGGCACATGGGCACTGCGGGCCAGGGACAGCGGTGCGCCCATCTCCAGGTGCACCGCTTCAATCAACGCCTCGCTGTGGTGTTTGTAGGCTTGGATAATGCGTTGCAGCAGTTCGATGCGTGCCTCCAGAGAACTCGCCGCGAACCCCGCAAACGCTTGCCTGGCCGCGCTGACCGCACGGTCCACGTCATGGCTATCGCCAAGGATAATGCGCCCGACAACCTGCTCGGTAGAGGGGTTTACCACGGTTTCGACGGTTGTACCGTGGGGCTGGACCCAGGCACCGTCAATATAGAACTCAAACAGGTCCGACATGCTTTGGACTCCCTTCAGGCCACGTGTTTCAGGGCGCTCGCCAGGGTGTCGAACACCTGGGCGATCTCCTGTGGGCTGATCACCAGCGGTGGCGATATCACGATGGTGTCGCCCGAGCCGCGCACCAGTACGCCGTTATCGAAGCACCACTGCGCAACTTCGCTACCCCGCGCACCTGGAGCGCCTGGACGCGGCTCAAGTTCAACGGCGCAGAGCAAACCGATAGCGCGTACGTCCAGCACCGGTCCGACGCCCTGCAACGCGAGTGCGGTCGACTGCCAGAGCCCGCTCACAGCGTTGACGTGTTGGTTGATGCCCAATTCACGATGCACCTCAAGGGTCGCCAACCCGGCCGCACACGCCAGCGGATGCGCCGAATAGGTGTAGCCGTGCATCAGTTCAATGACATTGGCCGGCCCGGCCATGAACGCTTCATATACCGCACCGCTGACCAGTACCCCACCCATGGGTACCGCGCCGTTGGTCAGGCC
This sequence comes from Pseudomonas sp. 25 R 14, assembly GCF_900004755.1. NCBI lineage: Bacteria > Pseudomonadati > Pseudomonadota > Gammaproteobacteria > Pseudomonadales > Pseudomonadaceae > Pseudomonas > Pseudomonas sp. 25 R 14. Next base: position 43,960 of record NZ_CVTS01000039.1, read on the forward strand.
TTTGGCGGTGGTGATCAGGTCCGGGGTCACGCCGAAGGCTTGCGCGGCAAAGGCAGCACCGACACGACCAAAGCCGGTGATCACCTCGTCGAAAATCAGCAGCACGCCGTGCCGCGTGCAAATCTCACGCAGGCGCTGCAAATAGCCCTGGGGCGGTGGGTAAACGCCGCCTGAACCGGTCACTGGCTCGACAATCACGGCGGCCACGGTGCTGGGGTCCTGGATGTCCAGCAACTGTGTCAGCGCATCGGCGTAACTGGCGCCCTGCTGCGGCTGCCCGACGCTGAAACGCATCCCCGCGTCATACGGCAGCGGCAGGTGCGAGACCTCCCCCAGCAGCGGGCCAAAGTCACGCTTCTGACGGCCGATGCCGGAGACCGACAGCCCACCGAAGCCCATGCCATGATAGCCCTTGGCGCGCCCGATAAACTGGGTACGGCGGCAGTCGCCACGCGCCTGGTGATAAGCCCGCGCGATCTTCAGCGCGGTGTCCACCGCCTCAGAGCCCGAGTTGGTGAAGAACACTTGCTCCATGCCGGCGGGGCTGATTTCGATCAGGCGCTCGGCCATTTCCAAGGCCTGGGGGTGGCTCATCTTGAATGACGACACAAAGTCCAGGCGCCCCGCCGCTTCACGAATGGCTTCGACGATTTTCGGCTGGCCATGCCCAGCGTTGACGCACCACAGCCCCGCCATCGCGTCGAGTACGCGGCGTCCATCGGTGGTGGTGTAGTGCATGCCGTCGGCACTGGCGAACATCATCGGTTGTTGCTGGAACTGACGCATCGGGGTAAACGGTGCCCAGAACGCGCCGCTGGCGGAACCTGAAGGGTTGGAAAGATCGTTCATGGCGACTCCTGCAAAGCAATGGTTGGATGGCCGGTCAGCGTCGGGCGCTGCAACGGGCCTGCGTTAACGTTGACGCTGCGGTCCACAGACAAGATGCCGTGTTCGATGCGGCAAGTGACCTGGTCACAAAACGCGGTCTCGACAAACTGCCAGGTCATGCACAACACCCCGTCGTCGCTCCAGCGCGCCTGCGCGACCACCGGGGTGAGCTCCGGCTGATATTGGTGATGCAGATAGTGGCCGGTCATGCTGGTCTGGCTTTCGATGCCATCGGCCAGCCCGGCGCGAATACAGTGGGTGCCACGGGGGTCGGTGAGGTAGAAATCACAATGTTCACTGCCGAACTGCAGGCGTACCTCGTTGACCTGGTCTTCATTGGCCTCGATGACGAACGTGCCGCTGAACTCGGCCTGGCGCGGTGAGTGCGAAGCACCGGACATGACGGGCCGCTGCTGGTGCGCCAGCAACGCCGCCAGTTCGGCATCCACCGCGCCGTCGGTGGGCACGCCCAGCGCCGGCAACAGGTGTTCCCAGAGCAAGCTGTGCAAGCGCCGCTCGCCCAGTGGCAGCCCGGCGGTAAACGCAATCACCGCGTTATGGCGGGGCAACACGATGCACTGCTGGCCAAACACGCCTGAGGCGTAATAACCACCGTGCTGGGTCATCCACCACTGATAGCCGTAGCCTTCGCGGCGCGTGATCCCGGCGTCGCTCGACTCGTCACGGCCCAGGTAGCGCTTGCCATCGAAGGCGCCCATCCACACATCATCGACCTGCCCACGGGTGGCTTCGGCCACCCATTCGCGGGACAGCAATTGCTGCCCCTCCCAGTTGCCTTGTTGCAGATGCAGCACGCCGAACTTGAGCAGGTCTTCGGTACGGCAACTGAGGCCATTGCCGCCGGTGTTGAAACCTCCTGGCGCAAGGTCCCACTCGATCGGGCCCATGCCCATGGGCTGGAAGATCCGCGCGTTGCACAGGTCGAACGCCGTCTGGCCGCTGACCACACTGACAATCGCCGAGAGCATGAAGCTCGATGCACTGCTGTAGATGAAGCGTTGCCCTGGCGGGTCTTCGACCGGCTCGCTGAGGAACAATTTGACCCAGCTGTCACTGCGCCCGCGCCAGGCCCCGCCGGAGATGCCCTGGCGATGTCCGGTGCGCATGGTCAGCAAATCCCGCACGGTCATGGCCGCCAAGTTGGCGCTGATGGATGACGGGCAATCTGCGGCAAAAAAATCCACCACCTTGGCGTCCAGCGACAGCACACCGTCATCCACTAACAGGCCGACGGCCATGGCGATCCAGCTTTTGGTCGCCGAGTGCTGAACATGCAGGCGTGCAGCGTGATAAGGCGCCCAAAATGCTTCGGCCACCACCGCACCGTCGCGGTAGAGCATGAAACTGTGCAATTGCAGGCCCGCAGCGTTCACCGCATCGATGAAATCACTTACGCCACGCGCCGATACGCGTTGTTGGCTGGGCCGTGCCCGGCGCAACGGCAAACTCGTCATCTGATCTATCCCCTTATTTCCACTGCCTGGGCATGCAACAGGCGGTGCCTGCTGCATGCCATTACCGCTACCAGAGCGCCACGGTGTAGCCCAGGATCACTCTGTTTTCGTTGGTGTCACGGGCGAAGTTGCTGGTGGCACTGGCGTTCTGCCAGCGCAGCGACACGTCCTTGAACGTACCGTTCTGCACCACATAGCCGAGGCTCAGGTCCCTCTCCCACTCGCGCCCTTCGCCGTTGAAGCCGATGACCTTGGCGTTGTCGCCCTTGGCATAACGCGTCGAGAACAGCAGGCCCGGAATGCCCAGCGAGGCGAAGTCATAGTCGTAACGGGCATGCCACACGCGCTCTCCGGTCTGGGAGAAGTTGGCCAGTTGGTACTCGGTAAACAGGTAGGTGTTGGTACCGTCCACATACGTGAACGGCGTCGAACCGTATTGCGCCTGGTAACCGCCGCTGAGGTTGTGTCCGTAGAGGCCGTAGCCGATACGGGTACTCAACGCCCGGTTATCCACCTTGCCGGCCAGGGCTGCCGCGTCTTCACTGGCGTTGAAGTAGCGGATGTCCGTCTTGAACGTGCCCGGGCCCCACTTGAAGCTGTTTTTCAAACCCAGGTAATGCTGTTGGTACAGGCTTTCCAATTGCGCGAATTGGTAAGTCACGAAGGTCGTCGGCGTCAGTGCGTACTCACCGCCGGCATAGCGGAACTCATCGCTTTTGGCGCTGCTTTTATAGGCGCCATATTGGCTGGTGAGCCCCATGTCCTCATAGTGAGTCGAGTCGCGCTGCTTGACCTGGTCCAGTTGGCCCGCGGTCAGTGTCAGCTTGTCGATGTCCTTGGAGGTGAGTGCCGTGCCGCTGAAACTCTGCGGGAACAGGCGGCTCAGGTTCGGCTGCAAGGTCGGCAGGTCAGGCACCATATAGCCCACGCGCAGTTCGCTTTTGGCCAGGCGCGCCTTGCCGGTGATGCCGAGTTTGGAGTAGTTGTCGTGGGCGCGGCGGGCGTAGCTGGGGGAGCCTGGCTCAGCTGTGCTTGAGCGCGCCAGCAGCCCGGTGCCGGAGTTGTCCGGGCTCGAATCGAGCTTCACACCCAACATGCCGACCGCGTCCAGGCCAAAGCCCACCGTACCGTCGGTAAAGCCCGATTCGACCTTGAGGATAAACCCCTGTGCCCATTCGGCGCGCTTGTTCTGCCCGCTGGATTCGCGGTAGTCGCGGTTGAAGTAGTAGTTCTTCAACTCAAGCACGGCTTTGCTGTCGGCGACAAAGTCGGCCTGGGCAAACAAGGGCATGAAACCGGCGCCCATGACGCTGGCACGGGTGACAACTTTGTTGATGCGGTTCTTCATGTGTAGGTTCCTGGCAGACAGGTTGAGTGGGGTTGTTTTTGTTTTCTTCGGCCATGGCTTCGCCTGCTTCACACATCGTCGATGTGCGAAGGGTTGGGTTTGCATGCCAAGGCCTGGGGTGCAGCGGTACCTAAATCACACTGGCGCGGAGGCGGTAACTACCGTCCGCACGTTTTTCCAAGGGGCTGGCCGCCGCGAGTAGCCGGCGGGTGTAAGGGTGTTGCGGGGTATCGAAAATCGTGTCACGCGGGCCGATTTCGACCACTTCGCCCTGGTTCATCACCGCCACGCGATGGGCGATGCGCTCCACCGCCGAGAGGTCGTGGGAAATGAACAGGCAGGCAAAGCCATATTGGCATTGCAGACGCTCGAACAATTCGAGGATTTGCTTCTGGATGGTCATGTCCAGTGCCGAAATCGGCTCATCGGCAATCACCAGTTTGGGCCGTCGTACCAGCGCCCGGCCAATCGCCACCCGCTGGCGCTGGCCGCCGGACAGTTGATGGGCAAAGCGCTCGCGAAATTGCTCGGGCAAGCCCACGTCCGCCAGGGTCTCGGTGACTCGCTGGCGCTTTTGCGCAGGCGTCAGGGCTGGCTCGTGGCGCAGCGGCTCGGCGATGATCTGGCCGACCGTCATGCGTGGGTCGAGGGATGAATACGGATCCTGGAAAATCATCTGGCATTGCAGGCGATGCGCCCGATTGGCGGCCTTCAGGATGTCCACGCCCTGGAACAGGATCGCCCCGGCACACGGGTTGACCAAGCCGACGACCGCACGCCCGAGGGTGGTCTTGCCCGAGCCGCTGCCGCCGACCAGGGCCAGGGTCTCGCCCGCAGCGATGCTCAGGTTTACCGAGTGCACCACGCGCTTGGGCTCGCTGCGCCCCCAGAAACTGCGAGGCCCCGGGTGTTCGATACACACCTCCCGGACCTGCAACAACGCGCTGTCGGCCGTTGGCAAGGGTACGAGTTCGCCGCGCCGAGGCAGGGCTTCGAGCAACTGCCGGGTGTATTCGGCCTTGGGGGCGAAGAGGATATCTTCGATGCGCCCCTGCTCCACCGCTTTGCCCGAGCGCATCACCACCACTTTGTGGGCATAACGCGCCACCAGGGACAGGTCGTGACTGATAAACAGAATCGCGGTGCCCTGCTCGCGGGTCAGTTCCAGCATCAACTCGATCACGTCCAGTTGTGCCAGGCAGTCCAGGGCCGTGGTGGGTTCGTCAGCGATCAACAGCGCCGGGCGCAGCAACATCACCGAGGCCAGCATGATGCGCTGGCGCATGCCGCCGGAGAATTGGTGCGGGTAGGATGCCAGGCACTTTTGCGCGTCCTTGATGCCGATGCGTTGCAGCATGGCGATACAACGCTCGCGGATCGTTGCCGCATCCAGTGCGGTATGCAGCTTGAGCGCCTCGCTCATCTGCCGGCCAATGGTCAGCGCAGGGTTGAGCGAGACCATCGGTTCCTGGAACACCATGCCGATCCGCGCGCCACGCAGCTCACGCATGGCCTTGGCATTGCGGCTGTCCAACGCTTGGCCCTGGAAGGTGATGCGCCCGCCGCAGACCTGCATCGGTGCCGGCAGCAGGCCAATGGCAGCGCGTGCGGCCATGGTCTTGCCGCTGCCGGACTCACCCACCAGTGCGACGATTTCGCCCGGGGCCAGGGTGAAGCTGAAGTCATCGACGGCCAGCGGACCGTCCACGCCGACACGAATCTGTAGACTTTCAACGGCCAGTAAAGGCACTGGAGCACTCATGCTCATTTCCTCATGCGCGGGTCGAGACGATCACGCAAGGCATCGCCGAACAGATTGATAGCCAGCAACGTCAGGCTGATAAAGATGCCTGGGAAGATCCCCAGCCACGGCGCCGTCGAGATATAGGTGCGGCTCGCCGAGAGCATGCTGCCCCAGGTCGCGGCCGGTGGTGGAACCCCAAGGCCGAGGAAGCTCAGCGCACTCTCCGAGAGCAACGCCCAGCCAAACATGCTGGTGGCCAGCACACACAAAGGCGCCAGGCAGTTGGGCGTGATGTGGCGGAACATGGTGTACAGCTCGGAGTTGCCGATAACCCGCGACGCCTCGATGAATTCCAGTTCACGCAACGACAGCACGCTGCCGCGCACCACCCGCACCACCGACGGGGTGTAGGCAATGCCCAGGGCAAGCACGATGCCGTACTGGCTGGCACCGACAATCGCCATGATGCCCAGGGCCATGAGAATGCCGGGAAACGCCAGCAACGCATCGTTGAGCATCATCAACACACGGTCGGTCCAACCGCGCAGGTAGCCGGCGAGCATGCCGATCAGCGTGCCGCAGATGACCGCCACGCTGACCGAAAGCAGGCTGATCCACAGGCTGGTACGCGCGCCAATGATCAGGCGGCTGAACACGTCGCGGCCAAACTCGTCGGTGCCCAGCCAATGCATGGCGCTCGGCGCATGCAGGCGCGAGAGCAGGTCCAGCTTGAGCGGGTCGTAAGGTGTCCACACCACACCGAGCAATGCCAGTAACACCAGGGCCGCGAGCAAGCTGCCGCCGATCAGGGCGTTCAGCGGTGGGTAACGCCGGCGCCGCCGAGGCTGGGTCGCCGCCACGGTGGGCAAGGCAGGAGTCTTGAGGTTCATAGCTTCACCCTTGGATCGAACAGCGGATACAGCAGATCCACCAACAGGTTGACCAACACATAGATGCAGGTGACCAGCAGCAGGCAACCCTGCAGCACCGGGTAGTCGCGGGAGAAGATCGCATCGACCATCAAGCGGCCGATACCTGGCAGGGTGAACACGGTTTCCAATACCGCAATGCCGCCGAGCAAGTTACCGAGGATCAGGCCAATCAAGGTCCAGGTCGGCGCAAACGCGTTGCGCAAGGCGTGTTTGCACAACACCGCGCCTTCTGACAAGCCCTTGGCCCGTGCATGGGCGATGTATTCCAGGCGCAGTACCTCAATGGTGCTGGCCCGCGCCATCCGGGCAATGGCACCGAACTCCACCAGGGTCAAAGTGATGATCGGCAGTACCACATAGGTCAGCGCTTTCATCGGGTCGCTGGCAAAGCCGACGTAACCGATCACCGGCAGCCAACCCAGTTGAATGCCGAACACATACAGCAGCAGCAAGCCCAACCAGAAGCTCGGCACCGACAGCAACAAAGTCGCCGTCGCCACCAGGCCCAGGTCCATCGCGCTGTTTTGCTTCCAGGCAGCGAGCAAACCCACCGGCACCGCGAGCAGGGTCGCCAGCAATACCGCCACCAGCACCACGGTCGCACTGACACTGAAGCGCTCGACCAGCAATTGCAGCACCGGCTGGCGGCTGCTGATGGACACACCAAGGTCGCCGCTGAGTACCGACTTGATCCAGATCAGGTACTGGGTCACCACCGAGTGGTCCAGCCCCAGACTGCTACGCATGTCGGCCAGGCTTTGCGGGTCGGCCATGTCGCCCAGCATCAGCAACGCCGGGTCGCCGGGGATCAGGCGGATCAAGGCAAAGACAATCACCGAGATCAGCAACAGGGTCGGCACCGCCATGCCGAGCCTGTGCAATATGAATCGAAACATAGCGCTCGCCTTACTTGGAGGTGTCGGCCAGCTTCACGCCCCACAGGCGCGGCTTGGCAACGGGCCAGGAACGATAACCCTCGACGCGCTTACCCATGGCGCCGATGGCCGTGCCGTTGTAGATGACCACCATGGGCACATCCTCAAGCATCAGCGTATGCAACTTGTCGAACAGTGGCTGGCGCTTGGCGGGGTCAATTTCACGCTGGGCCTCACGCAATATCGCCAAGGCCTGGGGGTTGTCCCAGACTTTGCGCGGTTCCTTGTTCTTGTCGCCGATCACTGATTCGTAGCTTTGCGCCGCATCGAATCGCCCTGAATAGGAGAACGACATCATCTGGTAGCTGCCGGTCTGGTAGCGCTCCAGTTGCGTGCCCCACTCCAGGGTCTCCATCTCGATATTGATCCCTGCCGCCTGGGTCATGGCCTGGCTGAGCAGGCCCATGTCGAACATCTGCGGGTAGCGTTTATTGACCAGCATGCGGATTTTTTCACCGCTGTAGCCGGCCTCTTTCAACAGGCGCCGGGCCTCGTCGAGGTTGTAGGTATAACCCTGGTGCGCGGTGCCGTCGTAGTACGGGCTCGCGGTGGGGATGACCGAGTTGTTGACCACCGACAAGCCATCGGACAACGCCGCCACCATCTGCGAATAATCCAGGGACAACGCCACCGCACGACGGATGCGCACGTCCTTGAGCAAGGGGTCGCGAGTCTGGAATAACAGGCCGCTGATGGTCATGATCGGGCTGACCTGGATCTGCAGGTTCTTCACCTGCTTGAGTTGTGCCGCGTCCATCGCGGTCACGTCCGGCAGCAGGTCCACACCACCCGACAGCAGAGCGGCCTTGGCCGAGGCCGAGTCGGGGATTACCTCGAAACGCACCGTGTCGACAAACGCCTGCTTATTGCCGGTGTAACCATCCGCCTCGGTTTCGGCCCGTGGGGTGTATTGTTTGAAGCGATCCAGCTCGACGTACTGGCCCTTCTGCCATTTGCCCAGGGTGAACGGCCCGGTGCCAATCGGGGCGCGCCAACTGCCATCGGCGGCCAGGGAGTCCGGGTGCAGGATGCCGCTGCCGGCGCAATCGGGACGGGCCATCGCGGCCAGGAACAAGCCGTTGGCCTGGTCCAGCGTGAACACCACGGTTTTCGGATCGGGCGTGGCCACATCGACGATCTTGGCTGCGCCGCGCCCATCGAACTCCGCCAGGCAACGCCACTGGGTCTTGGGATCCAGGTAGCGCTGCCAGGTCCATTGCACATCCTTGGCGCTCAGCAGTTGACCATTTTGAAAGTGCACGCCGTCACGCAGAGTGAAGGTATAGCGCAAGCCGTCCGGCGAGACGGCAACCGCGCTGGCGAGCATTGGCGCGATGCTGGTGTCTTCACGGTACGCCACCAGCCCTTCGACGATATGCATCATCACCGCGTCGGTATTGTCGTCGCGGTTGACGCCTGGGTCGGTGCTGCGGATATCACCGTTGAGGCCCACGCTGATGACCTGGTCTTGCGCAACCGCCATGGACAAGGTGCACGCCGACATCGCGACGGCCAGTGCCGTCTTTACGTAATTATTCACGGGAGAAAGACTCCTTGAAGGAATTTTCCGGTCAGTGGCCGAAGGCCAAGGCAGGACCGGCATCAGAATGAGTGAATCCTTGGTTATTGTTATACGGTCTGTTCTGAGTGCATCTACCTGCGGTGTATCAGCCCAGGCTGCGCTTGTGGCGCAACACCTTGGCGAAAAAATCCTGGGCAGCCGGCATGGCCTTGATGCCCTGGTGCGCGACGTTGGGCAGCAGATCGAAGTGCACCTGCACGCCGGCGGCTTCGAAACTGGCCTTCAAGCTGGCCAGGCGCTCCGGGCGCGTGCGGCCAGCAGCGTTGGCACCGGGCATGAAGTGTTTGCCGCCTTCGCGGTGGGTGATTTCCCAGGTTTCGAGGTCCGAATCCCCCACCACCATATGCACCGGCAACTGCTGCAAGGCTGGCAGGTTCAGCGGTTTGCCAAAGCGCGTCGCGAAGTCTCGCACGCCCACCCACCAGTCCTGGTCGGCATCCAGCAAGGTCACCGAACCCGGCGCACCGATGGACGCTGCCCAGAGTTTCTCCGGGTGCAGGTAGCAAAAACGATGGGTGAATTGCCCGCCGCCGGAATAGCCGAACAGCGCGAAGGTATCGAAGCGGCGACCGTAGCGCTTGCCAACACTGGCGATCATGTCGAGCAATACCTGGTCGTAGCGGATATCGCCTTCGACCATCTGTTTGTAGCCATCACCGTTGCCGTCCCCCAGCACGCCGACCGGGAACAGCGGCGACAGGATCACACAATCGTTCCAGCGGCCAAACTCTGCGAAGCCATTGCGGTAAATCTCCATCGCACGGGTCGAGCCGTGCAGCGACACCACCAGATCTACTGGCCGGTTGCTGTCCTCGATGGCTTCAGGCACGTAGAGGGTGTAAGCAAAACGACTGTCCTCATGATGCGAATACACGGTGGTCGCGCCAAGGTGGTACACGTTCTTTGCAGCACGCAAGGCTGCATCTTCAGGGCTGATATCTGGATTGCTCATGGGGGAAAGTTCGCCGAGTCAGTTCGGACTGGAGTATTGGTCGCCCGCTATAAAAAGAAAAACTAATTTAACTTTAGCAAGAGTAAACAAAACCTTTACTATTGATCCGCACCCATGACTACGGGCCTCCCTATGAGCAACATCCGTTTCTTCAAGACGTTCATCGCCGTCGCTGAGTACGGCAGTTTCGCCGCCGCCGCCGACCGGGTGGCGCTCACCAACGCCGCCGTCGGCCTGCAAATGCGCGCCCTCGAAGAAGAGATGCGCCGGCCGCTGTTCGACCGCAGCCAGCGGCAGATCAAGCTGAGTCGCGATGGCGTGTTGTTGCTGCCCAAGGCCAAGCGCCTGCTGGCGGACTACGAGCAAATGATCGCCGAGGCACCCGATGACATGGCCATGGAGGGCGAAGTGTCCATCGGCGGTATTACCTCGGGCATGGGCCTGCTCGCCAATTGCCTGGTGCAACTGAAAAAACTGCACCCGCGCATATCGGTCAACCTGATGACCGCGCGCTCCGATGAAGTGGTCAACCTGGTGCACGCCGCCAAGCTCGATGCGGCCCTGCTGATCGAGACGGCGCGGCAAAACTTCGACGGCTTGAGCTGGACCCTGCTCTACAACGAGCCCATCGTCATGCTCGCCAATACCACACAGACCGCCGGTATCAACGATGCCGTGGAATTGCTCAGGACTCAGCCGTTCATCCGTTATGACAGGTCCACCGCCGTGGGCCGCAAGGTGCAGTCGATCATCAAGAGTGAATCGGTCGAACCGTTGGAAATCCTCGAACTGAACTCGATCATCGGCATCGCCGACCTGGTCCGCCAGCAAGTCGGGGTGGCGATCGTGCCGCTGTTGAAGAACTTTGACTGGGACAAAGACCCCAGCCTGCGCGTCCTGCCGCTGCCCGGCGACTTGGCAGTACGCCGGGTGGGGATCTTGGAGCAAGGCACCAAAAGTGCGATTACCGGGGAGATTCGCAAGTTGCTGATGTCGGCCGTGGCGAAGTGAGCCTTACCTGACGCTTATGGCTCACGCTCAGCCAACTCTTCCAGCAAGTCAGCGGACGGCACGAAAAACAAGCTGCCAGTGACCGCCGTACTGAAGTCCAGCAACCGGTCATAGTTGCCGGCAGGCAGGCCGACAAACATGTTCGCAAGCATCCGTTCCAAGGGCTGCGGCGAACGCGCATAGCCGATGAAGTAGGTACCGAACTCCCCCGCTCCCGGCCGGCCGAACGGCATGTTGTCGCGCAGGATTTTCACTTCCTCGCCATCCTCGGTGAGGGTGGTCAAGGCACTGTGTGAGTTGCTCGGCTTGACCTCATCTGCCAGCTCGATATCCGACAGTTTGGTGCGCCCGATCACCCGTTCCTGGGCCTCGATGGACAAGGCGTTCCAAGCCGTCATGTTGTGCAGGTACTTCTGCACCAGCACATAGCTGCCACCACTGAATGCCGGATCTTCGTCACCGACGATGGTGAAACCGACGGCCTTGCGCCCGGTTGGGTTCTCGGTGCCGTCGACAAACCCAATGATGCTGCGCATATCGAAATTGCGGAAACCCTGGACCTCATCGACCACGGTCACCGCATCGCCCAGGGCCACCATGATTTGCGCGGCCAGTTCAAAGCACAGGTCCATGCGATCGGCGCGAATGTGCAGCAACACATCCCCAGGCGTGGCAACCGCCATGCGCCCTGCTACACCAACTGCCTGAAACGGATGCAGGGCGGCCGGGCGTGGATTGCCGAACAATCCATCCCAGGCCGTCGAGCCAAAGCCGCACACACAGGTCAAGTTGCCGTCGGGCACGCGCTTGCCGACCGAGCGCGTGAGGGCTGCGATATCGCCGCACCATTTCCGTACCGTCCTGGCCGCATCGTTGCCAGGGGCAAGTGTGGCGACCATGAAAATGGCGCTGCTGGTGATCGGGCTACATACGGGTTGAGGGTCAATATTCGGGTTCATCGTGATGGGTTCCACACGCAGCTCCACGGTTAAAGGAGGGAGTAAAAAAATCCTACACCCATTACTAAACGATATAAACGACTGTGAGAGTTGACAGTTACATCTCCAGCGACGGGCACGTAGCGTTTGAACGAGGAACATAAAAAACCCAGGAGAGGATGATGGCGCATAACCCCATGGGCACCGACCCAACCGACGACGAAAACGACCCGATCTTTAATGCCACCACGCAAAAACGCAATGTGGTGGACCCACGTACCGGTCTGTTTGAAGTCTATGTGCTATTGCCTTCGGTAACAGGCAACGCCGGCAACGGGCCGGTGATCGAAATGAGCCTGCACAACACTCCGGTGGTCAATAACGAAGCGGCGCTGGGGGATGGTTGGTTCTATGCCATGACCACCTACAGTGAAAGGCACAAGAAGCTCACGTTGCATTCCGGTGAAGTGCTGACGGTGGAAAAAGATACAGACCTAACGCAATCAGCCGTTATTGCCAAATGGAACGCGGGCAAGCTGACCGTACACCGCAAAGGTGGCCGCAAGGAAGTGCTGGTCCTGCTGGAAAATACCGGCATTTACGTCCCCGAGTCCCTGACCACCGATGGTTATAACAGCGTAACCCTGAGCTGGATGACGACCGCCCATGTCATCGATACCAAAACCTACTACCAGATCCAGTTGAGCGAAATCCGCGACGCCACTCGCAGCCTGCTCAAGGTGCAATACACCCCAGGGGATCCGAATGCCACACCGGTTGTCAGTTCGGCCACGCTGACGTTCTGGCCCGACGATGCTGTTGAAACCTTGAGCTACAACCTGGCCATCGAGGATTACGCACTCAAATCCGTCAGCCTTGGGGCAGATATCAATAGCCGTTTCGAGTACCTGGATCACCCGACCTGCGGCTGGCTATTGACTAAAATCACCAGCTTCGATGGGCTCCAGGAGCAGGTGGAGTATCTGGACAATGGGCTGACGTTTCCGGATAACCCCAAGCTGTCGGCACTGCCCTGTGTCAGCACCCATACGTTGACTCCGAATGGCGGTGGGACTCCGGTGATGACTGGCTATGTGTACCAGCGTCAGGATCCTGATCATTACCGCACGATCATGAGTGAGGGGGTGCCGGCCGTTCGTACGACTACTTATAATTACAATGAGAAGCACAACGTTACGTCCGAAGTGCTGGTGCAGGGCACTGCAACGACCAAAACAGAATATGCGCTCGTCGAAGTGGAAGAACTGGACGAGTTTGGAGGCGTGGAAAAATTGCTCAGCCGAACCACCGCCACAACTTACACCAAGGCGGGCAAGAGTCGTAAAGAGACCATCGAAAATCGTTTCGACCCTGTACTTATCAGAAATCGACAGGAAGAAATAACCACTGCACTGGACTACATCCCTTTTTCAATCAATAAAATGAAGTCTCCAGCCACAGGCAGCGAAAGATTATTGAATCGCTTGCTGGACGACATCGGGGCGCGCTCTCAGCAACAAACCAGTAATCCGCCCAACCGTGATTGGAGCCCGAGACAGAACATCCCTATAGAGACAGAGCCATTCATTTCAACTTATCTTGACACCGAGATAGTCGGCGACCCCAGCCTGTTGGCAATAATTCCGGAGTTGCTACCAGAAGTACTACCCATACTGCTTAATATAATTACTTTCAAATATCATACTTACCGTAAAATCCCAGGCCTGAGCGAGTATAAACTTCAGAGTACCCTGCAAGGCAGTCTCGCCAACGAGTCCCTTGCCGATGCGGCCTTGACCGGTCAGGTCAACGTGTACTTCGAAGACAACGACTTTCGCAAAGGGCGCTTGGCGTGGCAGCGCAAGAGCACCTTAGGAACCCGCGACCGACATGCGATTGCTGTCGATCCGCTTCGTACCTTCGACTACGCACTCGGAGGGACTGAAAATACAGAACTGACTACCATAACCACTGACACAGATGAAACTGGCAACACCCGCACCTCATCGCAAACCCTGAGCATTCTCAGCGGCCGTCTCATCCGCCAGGTCGACGCCGATGGCAACCGTACCGAGTTTGCCTATAACCAATACGGGCAGCTAGCCACCCTGACCATCTGTGCACAAAGCACGACCTATCGCCAGGTCACCACCTACGCCTACCCCGCCCCCGCGCAGGTGAAGATCACCGAGCCCAACGGGCAAACGCGCTTGAGCCAATACGACGGCCAGGACCAGTTGGTGAGCGAGTACTTGATCGAAGGCAGCCAGAACAAACAAACCAAGGCTGTCACCTACGACCGCATTGGCCGTGAACTGCGTAAATCGAGTTTTGATTACGACCGAAACGGGGTTCAGTTGACCCAATGGCAGGAAGCGCAATACGACGATTGGAATAAAGCCAGCAGCCTGCGCTACAGCGATGGCCGTGAAGCATTCAATCACTATGACCCCATCGCCTTGACCCGCAGCCAATGGACCGGCAAAGCCACCGACAAGCACGCCACCGTCACCACCTACAACCCGGACGAGACCATCAAGAAGATCGAATGGAAAGGCCAGGACGGCAATGTCTATCAAACCCAGACAGCCAGCTACAGCAGGGCCAAGCAAGTAAAACAGTTGTCCACCGACAGTGAGCTGGGCTTTATCACCATTGACTACACCTACGATGGCAGTGGCCGCCTGATCAAGGAACGGCACAGCGAAAAAGGCAGGGGTTTGCTCGACCTTCCCTTCGTGTACACCTATCACTACACCTACCCGGTGCATTGGCTCATGCAGGACGCCACGCAAATCGAGATCGAGGTTGGCGCAAACCGGCAAATACTGGGCAAACGCAGCTTCGACAGTTGGGGCCGAGTCACCTCGCTCACACGTGGCTCTTGCACCGAAACCTACACCTACAGCGGTAGCAGCCCGGTACCCACCACCACTGTGACTGCCGACGGCCGCGTGCTCAAGCATGACTACATCAAGGAGTTGGGCAACCGCCTGGCCAAGACAAGCAAGCCGGATGCCAGCGCGCAGAAGACGTTCACCTACGCCTATGGCGCACAAGGGATTGCCACCGCAACCGAGGGGGAGCACTTTCTACAGTTCAACCATGACCTGCAGAAGCTAGTCACTCAACAGCTGGTGCAAACCGAACCTGGTGAAAGCAAAGAGGTGCTGTCTACTCACTCGCTAGATGCCCATCTGCTCGACAGTACAGACGTGGTGGCTAACCAGACGCTGTTTAACTACAGCGTCAATGGGCAGCGCTCCACGACCAACAACGCTCATTTCGCCAGCAGTCACTTTTACGATGACCAGGGGCGGCTTCGTGAAGAAATCATTAAAGGCCCCTATGAGCTTGCTCCTATGTTGCCGGTGACTTTCGCTGTGAAGTACACCCACGACTCGCAGCAACGTGAAACCAGCCGCCAATTCACCCTCGCCGGTAGCGTTGACCTCACGCTGGAGAACGCTTACTACGCGGACGGCAAGCTCAAGTCGGCTCAGTTGAAGCAAGGCGCGAGTGTTCTGGGGGCGCGCAGCCTGACCTATACCCCCGGAGGCCGGCTCAAGGCCTGTACCACCACCGGTGTCTGGCGGCCAATGACACCCACCCACAAAAACGTCGACAAGCAAGAGTTCACCTACGATGCCCTGGGTAATGTGCTTACCTGCATCACCACCTTCGGCACCGCGAAAAACACCGCCACCTATACCTACGACGCCCTCAATGGCTACCGCTTGGCAAAAGTTGTGAACAGCCATGGGGACTACACCGCTTCTGCCACGTTGAGTTATGACACTGCCGGGCGGGTAACCCAGGATCAAACGGGCAAAACCTATCGTTATGACTGGCTGGGACGGCTGATCCAGGCTGGCAGTACACACTATCGCTACGACCCCTCCGACCGTCTGATGACCCGTGATGGTAGCCAGGTTATCTACGACGAACTCAAGGTGTGTGGCGATTACGCCCTCGGCAGTAACGACACCCACCGCACCCTGAACCCCGGCAGTGCCGCCTGCACCGCCCAGCAGATCAAGCGTTCAGGGGTCCAGCGGACGTTGTTTGAACTGCGGGATATCAACGGCAGCGTAGTGGTCAGTTACGATGCCCAGGCGCAAACCCTCAAGCATCACGCCTATACCGCCTTTGGCGAGCACTTTTCGGACGAACCCGACTCCGTGCTGGGTTTCAACGGCGAATACCGCGATATCTCTACCGGCCAGTACCCGCTGGGCATGGGCGGTCGCTGGTATGACGCCGCCAGCCTGCAGTTTCATACCCCGGATGCACTCAGCCCGTTCGGCAAAGGCGGGCCCAACCTCTATGCCTACTGTGCCGAAGGGGATCCGGTCAATTATCAGGACCCCACCGGACACTTTTCCGTGTCGCAGCGTTTACGGGAGATCTGGGGGGATAACCTGCCTGGCCCAGTAGGCTTCGGGTCAGAGGGGGGAGGATTGATTCATACGATAATTTGGGGAGGAATTGGCGTATTGACTGCTGTGATGACCGGAGGAACTTCGCTGTTACTGACTGCTGCTATTGTAGGGCTTGCCACTGCCTCGCTCGCCGCCGGCATTGCCTCGGTAATTATCAAAGACTCGGACCCCACTGCATCTGGCATCCTCGCCTGGATCTCCCTGGGCACCGGGGCAGCAGGCGGGCTGGGCACCCTGGCGGCCAAAGTGGTGAAGTTGACCGCGTATCTGGGACAGTCTCTGCCAGCGGTTGCCAGAAACCTCATCGGCAAGGCAACAACTGCGGTAGCCGGCACCCTCAGGCAGTCGCGCGTGGTCCGGGGAATTGAGCGCATCTGGGCAACGGTGTCCCCTCGCACAAGCGTGAGCTCACTGGTTCCCTACAACGAGCAGTCGCTGCTAATTCCCCGGGGCTATTCAAGCCTGTTCGACGGAGGGGATGTGAATACGCTTTCGTTCGTGACCTCAGGGGTCCTGGGCAATCTGGAGGTCCCACAGTCTGAAGCCACGCAACTTGCCAATACGTTCGTCGGTGATATTACCTGGTTGCCCTTTGGCAGCTTTAGCGGGTTATGGCTGAACGTCAGGTTCCGCTGATCTGGGTCCAGCCAAGCGAGCTGGGCCTGATGCCCTGCCCGCTTATCGGTGGCTGCAATCAATTGCCCGGACAGTGTCTTAAAGCAGCGTCCAGGTGTAACTGAGGATCAGCCGATTCTCATCGATATCACTGCGGTAATTAGAGCGTGCCATCACATTACGTACCCGGATACCCAAACCTCTGAGCACGCCGCTTTGCACGGCATACCCGATATCCAGGTCCCGCTCGCGGTCCCGCCCTTCGTAACCAGCGCCGGTACTCACATTGTCGCCCGTGATATAGCGCAGCGTGGTCGTCAGCCCCGGCATCCCCCATGCGGCGAAGTCGTAGTCATGGCGCACTTGCCATGAACGCTCGTCGGTATACGCGAACTCGTAGGTCGGCACTTCATTGCCCAATGGCGTGACATTGGCAAATACCCTCGGGAAGGCACTGTCTCCATACATGGCCTGATAACCCACGTAGAAGGTATGGCCACCGCGCTTGGCCGACAGCAGCGAAAAAAACGCCTGGTTATCGATCTTGCCGAGCAACTGGTCGCCATCCTCCCGCGCAGTGTAGTAGCCCAAATTGGCGCCCAACACCCAGTTTCCGAACGGCTGGCTGTGCTTGAGGCCGATAAAGTCCTGGGCATAGATGTCTTGCAACTGCCCATGCCAGGCGCTGACGCTGCTGCGATTGCCATTGAAGGTGTAGTCGCCCCCGGCATAGTTGAAAGCATCACTCTGAGCCCCGCGCTGCGGTATATGGCCGAGCATGGCGAGCATTTTTTCATCACCGGCCTCATTACGCAGGCTGGTGCTGGTCAAGTGCCCGGCCTGCAGGGTGAGGCCGGTGATTTCACTGGAGCTGATGCTGAGTCCCTGGTAACTGGGCGGCAGCAGGCGTATGTCGCTGAAGGACAGTACCGGCAGGTTCGGCTGCAACTCACCGACCTTCAGTTCGCTCCTGGACAGCCGCGCCTTGAAGGTCAGGCCCAGGCGACTGTAGTTGTCAGCGGCACGGCCATCGTCCTTGACCGGCAGCAAGCCGCTATTGACTCGGTCGGGGCTGCTGTCGAGCTTGAGACCCAGGGTGCCCAGCGCATCCAGGCCAAAGCCCACCGGGCCTGGGGTGTAACCGGATTTATAGGTGAGGATAAAGCCCTGGCCCCACTCCTCGGCCTTGGACTGCTGGTTGGCGCCGACAATGTCCGAGAAGTCGCGGCTGAAGTAGTAGTTGCGGGCCTGCAAGGTGGCGGTGGAACTCTCGAAAAAGCCACCCTCGCCAGCCGTTGCGGCAAGGGGCAGCCCTAGCAGGGAAAGCCAGATTCGTTGTGTGTTCATGTCGTTGCTCTTTGTTTTTATTATCGACGGTTAGAACGGTTACAGCGCCTGGGCAGCCGGCAGGCCAATACGGGTACGCCGTTCATTCAGGGCAAACACCGTCATCGCCAGCGCTGCTATGGCACCGGGGATGGCAAAGGCCATGAAGTTCAGTTGCAGGGGCAGTTCGATCGCCATCAGCGCGCCGCCCAGCAACGGGCCGACGATCGCGCCATTGCGCCCGATACCGGACGCCCAGCCCAGGCCCGTGGCGCGAATCGACAGGCCATAGAGCTGCGCCGCCCCGGCATACAGGAGGATTTGCGTGCCGATGGTGGTGGCGCCCGCGATGAAGATCAGCAGATACAGGACCAGCATCGGGCTGTTGATGCCCAACAGGCTGATCGACACCACTGCGGCGGCAAAGAAACTGATCACCACTTTCACCAGGTTCAACCGATCGCCCAAACGCCCGCCGATCAGCGCCCCGGCCATGCCACCCAAGTTCAAGGCAATCAGGAACGACAGGCTCGACCCCAGGCTATAACCGGCCCCGGCCATCAGCTTGGGCAGCCACGAACTCAAGGCATAGACCATCAACAGGCAGCAGAAAAACGCCGTCCAGATCATCGCCGTACGTACCGCCAGGCCATGACGGAACAGCTCTATCACCGAGGCGCCCTTGCCTTTGCTGTCTGTCACGAGCAACTCGTCCTCGGCATCGATCCGGGTGCCCGGCGACAAGCGATTGAGCAACGCCCTCGCCTGCTCCATCCGACCCTGGCGGATCAGGAAACCGATGGACTCGGGCAGCCAGAGCACAATCAGCGGCAGCAACACCAGTGGGATAACGGCCACAAAAAACATCGACGACCAGCCGTAGGCCGGCAGCATGAAGATGCCCACGCTGGCCGCCAGCATGCCGCCCAGGGAATAGCCGCTGAACATGAAGGCCATCAAGGTACTGCGGACTTTCTTCGGCGCATATTCGTTGATCAACGCAGCCGCATTGGGCATCAGCCCGCCACAGCCGAGCCCGGCGATAAAGCGGCAGATACCGAATTCGGTGGGGCTGCTGGCAAAGCCGTTGACCACGGTGGCGATGCTGAACAGCGCAAAACAAAAGACGATGCCTTTCTTGCGCCCGAAGCGGTCGGCCAGGGTGCCGAAGATCAGCGCGCCGAACATCATGCCGAACAGCGCATAGCTGCCCAGGGCGCCGGCCTGCAAGGGCGTGAGCCCCCACTCGCGCATGATCGAGGGCAGGACTACGCCGTAGATAAACAAGTCATAGCCATCAAAGATCAACAGCAAGGCACACAGGCTCACGATCAGCCAGTGAAAGCGGTTGAAAGGTGCATTATCGATAATCGAATGAACGTCATGGGTACGCATGGCAGTGCTCTCTTTATTGTTGTTGTGAGTCAATGTCTGCAGGTGAAGGCGAATCAGCCGAGGTCGCCACCTCCTACCGGCAAGGTCACGCCGGTGATATAGGAGGCCTCGTCCGAGGCCAGGAACAAAATCGCGCCCGCTTGCTCGTCGATGCTGCCGTAACGCTTCATCGAGCTGCTGTCGAGGGTCTGGTCGACGATCTGCTGGTACCACACGCGCTCCTGCGCGCTCTGTGGCTGGCTGTTGCGCGGGATGCGGCGTGGCGGTGCCTCGGTGCCACCCGGTGCGGTGGCATTGACGCGAATACCGCTGCCGGCGGTCTCCAGGGCCAGGCAGGCGGTCAGGGCATTCACCCCGCCCTTGGCCGCGCCATAGGGCACGCGATTGACCCCGCGCGTGGCGACCGAAGACACATTGACGATGGCCCCGCTGCCCTGCTCCAGCATGTAAGGCAGCACGCAATGGCAGCACCACAGCGTAGGGAACAGCGAGCGGCGCACTTCGGCTTCGATTTGCGCTTCGGCGTAGTACTCGAAGGGCTTGGCCCAGATGGTCCCGCCGACGTTGTTGACCAGAATATCGATGCGTCCGAAACGCACCTTGGCAGCGGCCATCACCTGGGCGCACTCGGCATGTTGCTCAAGGTCGGCAGTCAGGGTCAGCGCTCGGTCGTGCTGCAGTTCATGCACCAGTTCCGAGCGATCGACTGCGACCAGCCAGGCGCCCTCTTCCAGCAAACGCTCGGCGACACGCCGACCAATGCCCTGGGCGGCGCCGGTGACCAGCGCGACCTTGCTGTCAAAACGTGGATTCATGCTGATTTCCTCAGGCCGCATCGCAGCTGGCGACAGCGTTGGGGGTGAATTTCTCGTAATGGAAACTGGCCGGGCTCAGCCCGAGTGTTTTGAAATGCTGGCGCACCGCATCGACCATCGGCGGCGGCCCGCACAGATAGACGTCTACATCGCCGTCGTTCAGGGCCTTGCTGGCCATATGCTGGGTGACGTAGCCCTGGCGCGGGTGCGCGGTCTGCGGATCGGCCACGCAGGTGACAACGTCGAGGCTGGGCAAGCGTGCGGCGAACGCCTGCAGGGCCTCGACCAGCACCAGGTCCTGATCTCGCGTCACGCCATAGATCAGCGTGATCGGCCGGTCTTCCCCGCGTTGCGCCAGCACTTCGAGCATCGACAGAAACGGCGCTAGGCCAGTACCACCGGCCAATAACAGCAACGGCCGCACGACCTCACGCAGGTAGAAACTGCCCAGTGGCCCGCTCATTGGCACGCTGTCGCCTGGCTGCGCGCGTTCCAGCCAGCCACTCATCAACCCGCCCGGCACATGCTTGATCAGGAAACTGGCGTGGGTATCGCCAGGGCGGCTACTGAAAGAATACGAACGCGTCTGCCCGCTGTCGGGCACACCGATATTCACGTACTGGCCGGGCAGGAACACCGGGGCCTGATCCAGCTCGAAACTCACTTCCAGCGCGGCATCGGCGTGACGGACAATGCCGGCCAGTGTCGCGGCAAAGTGCGTGGTGCCGGTCTTGCAGGCACTGGACGGCACCGGCACGGCAATCACGCAATCGGACTGCGGCACCATCTGGCAGGTCAGCACCTGGCGCTCCTGGGCTTCATCCGCGTTCAGGGCATCCTCGATATAGTCGTCGCCCAAGTCATAGGCGCCGGTTTCACAGCGGCATTTGCAGGTGCCGCACACACCGTCCGAGCAATCCATGGGCAGGTTGATACGCTGGCGAAAGGCAGCATCGAGGACCTTCTCCCCCACCTTGCAGTCAATGAAACGTGTCACCCCATCCTCGAAGTTCAGGGCAATGGCATAGGTCATGGCGGTGTCCTCAGATGTGGTAGATGTCGATGACCTGGTGGATGTAATCGTTTTTCAGCACCACCTTCTTGCGCGTGATCAGCGGCTGTTCGCCGCGCATATCCAGGCTGTAGAAGGACGTGCCGAAATAGCTGTCCGTGGTCTTGTAGCGATGGCTGAGGGTGTGCCAGTTGAAACGCAGCTCCACCTGGGTGCCATCGTCGGCCAGCACTTCGAGGTTGCAGATCATATGCACGGTGCGCGGCTCAGGCGTGCTGGCGCTGGAGCGTTCGGTCTTGATCCGGAAGATGCGGTCTTCCAGGCCGTCACGGCTGGGGTAGTAGATCAGCGAGATTTCGCTTTGCGGATCTTCGGTGAGGGTGTCGTAGTCGTCCCAGGCGGGCATCCAGAACTCCACCTTGGGCGAATAACACGCCAGCCATTCATCCCACTGGCGGTCATCCAGCAGGCGTGCTTCGCGGTAGAGGAAATCCAGCAGACGGTCACGGGACAGGCTCATGGCTGCAGCTCCCGGTCGCTGGCGATCAGGCCTTGCTGTTCACGCTGGATCGCGCGCTGCAGGCTCTGGGCCCAGTGCGCGTGCTGGCGCACGAACAACCCCTCGTCCTCGGTCTTTATCCCGCTCAGTTGCGGGTGCATGCCCATGGCCCGGGCATTTTCGTCGGCCCCTTCAACCCACTGCTTGGCGCCACGACTGAGGTCATTCCATAAGGTACTCGCGCCCTGGTAGCCGGTCTGGCAGGCACGGAATTCCTCCAGGTCATCCGGGGTGCCCATACCGCTGACGTTGAAGAAGTCTTCGTATTGGCGGATACGCGTCGCCCGCTCCTGGGCACTTTCGCCAATCGGCGCCATGCAATAGATCGTCACTTCGGTCTTGTCGACCGCAATCGGCCGCACCACGCGGATCTGCGTGGAGAACTGGTCCATCAGGTACACGTTTGGGTACAGGCACAGGTTGCGGGTCTGGTCGACGATAAAGTCGGCACGTTCCTGGCCCAGGCGTTCGGCCAAGGCATCGCGGTGCGCATGTACCGGGCGCACTTCGGGGTTGAGCAGGCGCGTCCACAGCAGGATATGCCCGTGATCGAAGGCGTAGACCCCGCCCAGGCTTTTCGACCAGCCATTGGCGTCGACGGTGCGCGTACCTTCAGCCTCGTAATTACGCCGGCCCATGGTCGCCGAGTAGTTCCAGTGCACGGAGCTGACGTGGTAACCGTCGGCGCCGTTCTCGATCTGCAGCTTCCAGTTGCCATCGTAGACATAGGACGAACTGCCGCGCAGCACCTCCAGGCCCAAGGGGGCCTGGTCGACCATCTGGTCGATGATGACCCGGGTTTCGCCCAGGTAATCGCTCAGTTCCGGCACTGCCTCGCTGAGGCTGCCGAACAGGAAACCGCGGTAGTTTTCAAAGCGGCCCAGGCGCTTGAGGTCATGGGAGCCGTCACAGTCGAAGCTGTCCGGATAGGCGCCGGTCTTCGCATCCTTGACCTTGAGCAGCTTGCCGGCGTTGCTGAAGGTCCAGCCATGGAATGGGCAGGTGAATGAGCCCTTGTTGCCCTGTTTGCGCCGGCACAACATGGCGCCACGGTGGGCACAGGCGTTGACCAGCCCGTGCAGCGTGCCCTGTTTGTCACGGGTGATGACCACCGGTTGGCGGCCAATCCAGGTGGTGTAGTAATCGTTGATCTCGGGCACCTGGCTTTCATGGGCCAGGTAGATCCAACCCCCCTCAAAGATATGCTTCATCTCCAGGGCGAACAGGTCGGGGTCGGTGAAGATATCGCGGCGGCAGCGGAACACCCCGGTAGCGGGATCTTCCTGAACGGACTCGCGCAGTTGTACAGCGAGGCGGTCGAGTGTACTGGTCATGGGGCAGGCCCTCCGTTGTTCTTGTATCAGGCGCCCTCACCGTACGTGTTCGTCCTCCTCCCCAATATCCGCTTCCTGCAAATCAGTATCCGGCTGGCGCAAGCCGCTTATCGATGGCGCTTCCAGGTCTGCGAAGGCAGCTCGCCAAAGCGTTTGCGATAGGCCTCGGAAAAACGTCCCAGGTGCATGAAGCCGTGGTCCAGCGCCACTTCCGTCACACTGCGCGTCGTGATCAGTTGCAAGCGCGCATGCACCCGCTCCAACTTGCGCCGGCGCACATAGTCACGGGGCGACAGGCCAACCTGGCGCTCGAACAGGCTGTACAGCGAACGCTCGCTGACCTTGGCCACTGCCATCAGTTGCTCGATGCTGATGTCCTCACCCAGGTGCTCTTCGATAAACTCGCGCACCGCCTCGAAGCCGCCCCCTTGAGCCGCCTGGGGGATCACCCGCAACACGTTGCTGGCCAGCAGTGCCAGCAGCTTATTCGCCACAATCCGCTCATACAGCCCCTGCACTTGCGGCTCGGCGGCGTTTTCCGCCTCGTGGCAGATCAGCCCCAGCAACGGCAGGAAACCGCCCATCTCACTTAGCGCATGGCGCGCAGCCGCAAAACGGATACCCGGCTGCGGCAGCGTCCAGTGCTGCGCCAGGCAAGCGTTTTCCAGCAGGCGCACCGGCAACTTGATGATGAATTTTTCGCAGTCGGCGGAATAGGTCAGGTCCACCGGGTCATCCGGGTTGATCAGCAAGATCTCGCCCGGCCCGAAGATATGCTCCTCGCCCCGGGAGTTGGAGCGGCAGTGTCCTGTCAGCAGGATCTGCAAGTGATAGATCGTTTCCAGCGCCACCGACGTGACCCGCACCGGCGCGCCGTAGCTGATCCGGCACAAGTCCAGGCTGGAAAAGGTCCGGTGGCTGATACTCGCCATGGGCCGGCCCTTGGGCGGCAGGCGGATACAGTGGCTGCCCACATGCTGGTTGACATAGTCCGATACCGCGTAGGCATCGGCCCGCTGGAAAATCTGGCTGCGCTCACTCAATAGCACGGTCATGGTGCGCCTCTTTATAGTTATTGGCCTCAGGCTGAAGCGTGGCGTAGCGAGCGTCCAATATGGATAAGGTCTAAAGGGATACCCTGAAGGTATGGTGAACTTATCGCGGCTTGATCATCCGCACTAGCCCGCGCGTGAGGCGGCCCGCCACCGCCGGCGTGGTGACACGTCTTGATACGTGTTTGCCGGTCTGTTGACTGAGATTGTTGACAATGGGTGTCATCGGATGATTGAGCGGAACATGTTGATAAAGGATCGGGGGACGTCACCGCTTACATTCGGTGATGCTCCAGCAAGAAATCCACAAACAACCGAACCCGCGCCGGCATTGCCGAGCCACCTACAAATACCGCATGAATCGGTTCATGGTCGCCGGGGTTCCAGGCTTGCAGCAGCGGTATCAGGTCGCCGCGTTGCAGGTCCTCGCTCACGCTGAACTCGCCGATACGCGCAATGCCTGCACCTACTCGGGCGAGTTGTGCCAGCGCCTCACCACTGCTGCATTCGATGTTGCCACTGACCTTCAGGGAAAACGCTCTTGCATCACGGATGAACGGCCAATTGGGTTCGGCACGCCGGAAGTTGAAGCGCAGGCAGTTGTGTCGTAGCAGGTCTTCCGGTTCCAGGGGGATGCCGTGGCGTTGCAGATACTCAGGCGATGCCACCACTACCTGGCCGGTATCACCGATCCTGCGCGCGGCCAGCGGGCTGTCGGGCAGATGGCCAAAACGTACTGCCACGTCGGCCTGGCCGCCGAGAATGTCGACCACTTCGTCGCCGAGGGTGAGGTCGACGACTATGTTCGGATAGCGGGCGCTGAATGCTGCCACCAAGGGAACGATGGCCAACCGCCCATGGCCAAGGGCAGCGCTGACTCGCAATCGCCCCTTGGGTACGCCCTGGTCGGCGATGGCCTCTTCGACCTCGTCCATGTCAGCCAGGATACGCCGGGCACCGCGCAGGAAAGCCTCGCCCTCGGCGGTGAAGGTGATCGCCCGGGTGGTGCGCAACAGCAGTCGGGTGCCAAGACGTTGTTCGGTACGCGTGATAATTCGACTGACCGCCGAGGGTGTCAGCCCTAATACGCGCGCGGCGGCCGATAGACTGCCTTCCTGCGCCACGGTGGTGAACACGCCCATTTCACCTGATCTACCGTTGAAATCCATTTGTGCCTCTTACGCAAAGGTGATTGCCAAAAATACTATCTACCGCCTGAAAAGGCTGGATCGTAGCATTAGCAGCACAGATAAGGAGCCTTCCATGCGTATCAATCCACCACTTGTCGCACTCGCCATTGGTGCCTTTGGCATCGGCGTTACCGAGTTCGCCCCCATGGGCATGTTGCCGGGCATCGCTGCAGATCTCGGCGTTTCCATTCCCGCCGCAGGCCTATTGGTCAGTGCTTACGCCCTGGGCGTACTACTCGGCGCGCCGCTGATGACCCTGACCACTGGCAGGATTCCCCGACGCTATCTGCTGATCGGACTCATGGCCATTTTCACCCTGGGTAATCTGATGTCAGCCTTGGCGACCGATTACTACAGCCTCATGGTCGCCAGGGTGGTGACATCACTGAACCACGGGGCGTTCTTTGGCGTTGGCTCCATCGTCGCCGCCAGCGTGGTCGCCCCGGAAAAACGTGCCGGGGCGGTTGCGGCAATGTTCATGGGCCTCACCCTGGCGACCATCGGCGGTGTGCCGCTGGCCGCCTGGTTTGGCGAACTGTTGGGTTGGCGCACCGCATTCTGGGGTATTACCGGCCTCGGCGTGGTGGCCATGGCCGCATTGTGGTTCGCCTTGCCCAATCTGCCAGCACCGCGAAGTATCGGTGCACTGGCCGAAATTCGCGTACTGGGCCGCGGCCCGGTGCTGGGGGCATTGGCCCTCACCGTCGTCGGCTCGGGTGCAATGTTTACCGTCTTCACCTACATAGCACCGATCCTCAGCAGCGAGACCCATGCGTCCAGCGCCTACATCACAGCCATGCTGGTGCTGTTTGGTGTGGGGTTGACGCTGGGCAACATGTGGGGTGGCAAGGCCGCTGACCACTCGATCGATCGCACCCTGATTGTTTCGCTGAGTGTGCTGATTCTCGTCTTGCTCGCGTTCACCGTCCTCATGCGTTGGCCGCTACCGGCCGCCGTTGCCATCCTGATATGGGGTATCGCCAGTTTTGCCTTGGTGCCGCCACTACAGATGCGTGTCATGGAAGCCGCCAAGGACGCGCCCAATCTAGCCTCGGCGGTGAACATCGGGGCCTTCAACTTCGGCAACGCGATTGGTGCGGCCCTGGGCGGAGCCGTGATCAATGCCGGACTGGGTTATCCGGCGATTTCCCTGGCCGGAGCGGCAATGGCGGGCCTGGGCCTACTGATGGTGTTGGCTTTTGCCTGGCGCTCCAGAACGGTTGCAACCAGGCTTGTGTCACGATGATGTGAGGGGGCTGTTAGTCGTCATTGATGAGTGCCGGCTAACGATCCAGAAACCGTCACTCTTTCTTTCACAGCCGAAACCGCCCTACCGACTGCGCCAACTGCCCTGCCAACGCCGACAACTCATCCGTGGTCCCCGCCGTCTGGCCAATCACGCGGGTATTGCCCTCTGACATCCCGGCAATCATCTCCACCTGGTGCGCAATTTCATTACTGGCCAGGCTCTGCTCGCCAATCGTGCGGGTGATGTCGTTGACCAGCTGTGTGGTGTTCAGCGTCGCCTCCAGAATTTCACGGATCGCCCGCTCCACATCAGCTGTCACCGCCATGCCTTTATCCACCTGGGCAACACCCGCTTCCATGCTGGTCACAGCCTCGCGGGTGCTTTGCTGAATGCGGGCGACCATGCTCGCGATTTCCTGAGTGGACGCACTGGTACGTGCTGCCAAACTGCGAACTTCGTCGGCCACCACGGCAAAACCGCGGCCTTGTTCACCGGCACGCGCGGCTTCAATGGCGGCGTTGAGGGCCAGCAGGTTGGTCTGGTCGGCAATACCCTTGATCACTTGGATAATGCTGTAGATCCCTTCGGACTCCTTGTCCAGGGTACGAATCACCAGGGCCGACTGTTGCGCCGAACGGGCGATATCGTCCATGTCGCTCACGACTTGATGGATGACCTGCCCGCCGTTCTTGGCCAGGGTTTGCGCCTGGTTGGCCATTTCCAGCGCGTGCTGGGCATGCCGGGTGATTTCTTCGATGCTGGCGGTCATCTGGCTGGTGGCGGCCGACATGGTGCCCGCCGCCGAGCTCTGTTGCTGGCTGCTGGCGGCCACTTCATGACAACCGCTGCTTAGCTGCTGGCTCATGCGGGTGACGCCCTGGGCATTGTTGCGCACCACTTCAATCATGCCGCGTAGGTCATGTTGCATGACGGCCAGGCTGCGAATCAGCATGCTGGCCTCGTCGTGGCTGGCAGGTTCGGGGATCGGCTCGCTGAGGTTGCCATGGGCGATGCTCTCGGCAATCTGCCGCGCAAGCTGCAACGGCCGCATGATGCTGCGGGTAACCCAATAACCTTGCACGACCAGCAGCAACAGGCACAACACCAGCACCACGCCGAGGGTGAAATTGGCGCTGCGCACGGTTTGACGGGTTTGCTCGCCACTGGCCTTGGAGTTGTTTTCGATCAGCTCGCTCAGGCTGGCCATCTGGCCTTCCAGCTGGGTGAACGCCTCGCTGAAGGCGCCCAGCTCTTGTTGGGCCTCGACGGGATCGTTCAGCGCCACACCGACAATCCGCTCACCCGAGGTGATGTAGTTGTCGAGGCTGGGCTTGATATCACTCAGTGCGGTCTTGAGGGCGGGGTTGAGGGGCAGCGCAAGGTTGTCGCCCAGCGCCTTGCGAAAATGCGCTGCATGCTCGGTAATAGCCTCCAGCACTTCATCGCGGCTGCTGACACTTTTGCCCAGCCCCACCAGCATCGCCGACAGCACATCGGCACGCAGCGCGTCGTGCATCATGTCGGCTTCCAGATGATTGCTCAGTGCGGTCATGCTGACCTCGCTGTCAATCATCGCCGCCTCCATCCGTGCATTCCCCAGGTAGTTCACCAGGCTGATGACCAGTACCGTGAGCACACTGGTGCCGATCAGCAACAACAGACGGAGTTTTATCGACATCCCCAAGCCCTCGGCGGTTATGGACTGAAACAAGGTGTTGATGGCTGCCGTGTGGAACCCCATCGACGCGTTCGCTACCCCTGATTTAAGCCTACTTGCAGGTTTTCGCTGCTTCAGGTCGCTCCTATCTTGAAACGGGCTTGCGTAACAACGGCGGCGTTCGCGTGCGAAGCGCTCGCAACCCAAGCGGCCAACTTGCTAACCTCCCCGACACCAACGCAGCCCTATCCAGAAGAGACACCCCAAATGCGCGAGCGAAAAGCCGCACGATTACTCGTGATAAGCCCCTCTCAAGAGGTCCTCCTTTTCAGGTTCGTTCACAAGGATGGGGCCCTGGCCGGCAGAAACTACTGGGCCACCCCTGGCGGCGGTCTTGAACACGCAGAAACCTTCCAGGCTGCGGCAATCCGTGAACTGCGTGAGGAGACCGGTATTCAAGTCGACACCGTTAAAGGGCCTGTGGCCGAGCGGCAGTTTTCAATGCTCCTGCCCAGTGGCGAGACGGTGCTCGCGCTGGAGCAGTACTTTGTTGTACATGCGCCAAACCAGGTGCTTTCCCGTGCCGACTGGACCGTAGAGGAGGCCGAGGTCATGGCCGATCATCACTGGTGGTCCGCCCAGGAGCTGAGATCGACTGAGGAAACGGTATGGCCCGAGGCGTTGGTGGAGATGCTCGTGGATGCAGGTATCTTCAAATCGGCGACGCACCCTTCATGACATTAGGCTTGACTCTGTCCCATAGGACACCCCCTACCCTGCCTTATCTGTTTTAGGTTCCGTCATCGGCGGATAAGGCAATCCATGAGTGCGTTATCGATGGTCACCAGTGCCAATGGGCATCTGTCCGTCTGATCATCAACCTGCTAAGGCAGTCTGGTAGAAAGGGAGCGGTTGACCCTTTCTCCAGGCAACTGGAGTCGATGACTAATGTAGCAGTGTGTTTTATCGGTTAAAACTCGCCAACTCTAACATTCACCCAACACCAAAATTACACTTTAGTAATATCACCCCCCCTTAAACATTTTTTTCACACGCCGGCTTCCACGAGTAGTTAAAGTCAACACCATACAGCCTCTTGAACACATGCAGTTCTCTCAATGATATCGCCACCCTCTACAACCTTGCCTTACTATCTGATCGTTGGAATATTTGCCACTGGCGCTCATTACATAACACTTTTGTTATTGTCTCTAGCTCTGCCCGCACTCATTGCGACGTTACTGGGAGCAATAGTCGGGACTGTTGTTAGTTATCAGGGCAACAAACGCTGGACGTTTACAAAGGCTCGTCCACCCGACACTTATCAATGGCTGCGCTTCAGCATCACGGCCTTGGTCTACAACGGTACAAACCTGGCCCTGATGGCGTTCCTGCTGGAGCACTGGCCCCAGCGCCTATGGCTGATGCAGGTGATCACCACCTGCGCCCTGACGTTGATCACTTACCAAATCAACCAGTACTGGAGCTTTCGCCATGAATCGATCAAGAGCTGAGCGCTCCCCTCGTCCGATGCTCAGTGTGATTGTCTGTTGTTATAACGAAGCCAAGGTACTGCCTTTTTTTCATAAGCGGCTAATGGCTGTACTTAAGACGCTCAGCATTCGCTACGAAGTCGTATATGTCAACGACGGCAGCCGCGATGAAACACTGGCGCTACTGGATGGTTATTGCCAGGCGCCTGGCGTTCGCTGTTTGAACCTGAGCCGTAACTTCGGCAAGGAAGCCGCCATGGTCGCCGGCATTGATTATGCGGTCGGGGATGCATTGTTATTTATTGATGCCGACTTGCAAGACCCGCCCGAACTTATTCCACTCATGGTTCATCATTGGTTGACCGGTAGCGATATCGTCAATATGCAGCGGCGCAGTCGTCTGTCTGATACCTCAAGCAAACGTATCAGTGCCCACCTCTACTACAAACTGATGAACTTTTTGGCCGACAAGTTTGATGTTCCCGCAGACGTCAGCGACTTCCGCCTGATTGGCCCGGCGCCCCTGGCAGCGCTGCGCGGCATGCCGGAACGGACGCGTTTCATGAAGGGCCTGATCAGTTGGCTGGGGTTCAATACCATCGAGTTGCCCTATGACCGTGAGCCGCGCAGCGCCGGCCTCAGCAAATGGGGGCCGCTGGCACTGATCGACCTCGGTATCGAAGGCGTATTGGCGCTGTCGCGCAAGCCGTTGCGCTGGTTCAGCCTGCTCAGCCTGATGATTTTCATCGCCACCACGGTGTTCATCATCCAGCAGATGAGCGTCAACACCGTCAATGCCCATCACGTGATCATGGGCATTGCTGCGTTCATTACCGTGGGCATAGCAATGATCGGCGAATACCTCGGGGCAACGTTGAGCGAAGTCAGGCAGCGTCCCATCTATCTACTCGACAACCTGCTCGGCGAAGCCCCTGAACGGCCAGAGCACCCCTGCCCGATACACCCTCGCGAACAAGAAAACCACTGATGATGATAACGACCCGTACGCTATGGCTGGTATTGATCGCCATTTTGGCCCTGCGCCTGGCAAGCCTGGGGCTGTACCCGTTGATGGACACCTCCGAAGCCCGCTACGCCGAAATGGCGCGCAAGATGCTGGTGCTCGGCAACTGGGTAACCCCGCTGTTCGAGCTTGACGTACCTTTTTGGGGCAAGCCGCCGCTGTCGTTCTGGACCCAGGCGCTGGGCATGAAGTTGCTGGGTATCAATGAATTCGCCATTCGCTTTCCGGCGTGGCTGCTGCATGTCGCCAGTTGCCTGATCATCATCCGGTTTGCCCGTGAGCAGGCCGATGAAAAAACGGCGGTATGGGCGGCGATTATCTTTTCCAGCTCAACCCTCGGCCTGTTGTCGGCAGGTGTGGTATTGACCGACCCGGCATTGAGTTTCTCGGTACTGCTGGCCAGCTATGGCTTCTGGTGCGGCATGACACGCGGCGACCGCCGTTGGGCTCTGGCAGGA
Source organism: Pseudomonas sp. 25 R 14 (assembly GCF_900004755.1). Taxonomy (NCBI): domain Bacteria; kingdom Pseudomonadati; phylum Pseudomonadota; class Gammaproteobacteria; order Pseudomonadales; family Pseudomonadaceae; genus Pseudomonas; species Pseudomonas sp. 25 R 14. The sequence continues at coordinate 75,386 of NZ_CVTS01000039.1, forward strand.
TTTGCCGGCCTGGGCCTCGGGTTGCTGGCAAAGGGGCCGTTGGTGCTGGTGCTGGTGGGGGCTCCAGCTGTGATCTGGACGCTTTACTACCGACAATGGCGTGCCTTTTTGCACTTGCCCTGGCTGCTGGGCCTTGCGTTGATGCTGGTGATTGCCGTGCCTTGGTACGTGATTGCTGAACAGCGCACGCCGGGGTTTCTCGATTACTTCCTGATCGGCGAGCACTGGAAGCGTTATGTGGTCAGCAAATGGGCCGGAGACTTGTACGGCAGCGCCCATGCCCGGCCCACGGGCGCCATCTGGATGGACCTGATGCTCGCGCTTTTTCCCTGGACGCTGCTGTTGCCAGCGCTGTACTTCGCCTTGCGCCGCTCGGCCCTGTCGGGTCGCTACTACGGGTTTATCGCCCTGTGGGCCCTGGCTACGCCGGTGTTTTTCACGTTCTCCGGCAATATCCTGTGGACTTACCTGCTGCCATCGCTGCCGGCCTGGAGCCTGCTGCTGGCTGGCGCGCTCAAGGCAGTGCCCTGGCAAACCGGCAAAACCATCATTGGGTTGATCCTCGCGCTGCTGCTGCCGGTATGGCTGCTGATCGCTGCCATCGACGGCCGCGCCTTTGACCGGCCGAATAACCAACGTGATCTCGCCAGGGCCTGGCAGCAGTTGCAGGCAGACCGTCCCGGCCCCCTCTTTTACTGGGGCCGGCGCTCCTACTCGGGGGAGTTCTATACCCAGGGCCAGGCACGCCGGGTCGAGGATTTGGCTACCTTGCCCGTTGATCGCACCTTTTACATCGCGCGTCGGGTACGTGACCTCAAGCGAGGCATCCAGGGCTTGCAGCCGTTCAATTGTGTCGAGCAACTGCGCGCCAGCCAGAGCGTGTTATTCAGGTGCGGCCCCTTGCAGGAGCCTTAAGGCAACGCATCTCCAATGTAGGAGCGGGCTTGCCCGCGATGGTCGTTAAACGATGACGCTGGCTATCTGACACCTCGCAGCGATCTACCGGACGTCATCGTGGGCAAGCCCCACATTGAGAGTGTCCAGGCTTGAAGGAATCGACAGCGACACAAAATGTACCAAACAGTTAATTAGCTTGCTACCATTGTCGATCGAACCCTTACTTCGAGTTTTTCGACATGAAACAAGCCTCGCGCGCCGCTGGCGCCTCTCGATTCCTCTTGCTGGGCCTGGGCCTGATCATCGCCCTGCTCGGCCTGGCCCTGGCAGCCGGTGGTGCAAAACTGCTGAGCCTGGGAGGCTCCGGCTACTTCCTGGTCGGCGGCTTGTCCATGGCCATTGCTGGCGTGTTGATCGCGCGGCGCAAACCAGCGGGTGCCTGGTTGTTCGCGGCCTTTTTGCTCGGCACTGCGGTGTGGGCGGTGTTGGAGGTGGGCCTGGTGTTCTGGCCACTGTTTTCACGGTTGTTCATGTTCACCGTGATCGGCCTGGCAGTGGTGCTGGTGTATCCGCTGCTGGCGCCAGGCACGCGCCGTGGCGCCTACGGCGTGGCGGGCGTGCTGGCGGTGGCATTGGCCGTGGCGGCGGGTAACATGTTTGTCGCCCACCCCAGTGTTGCCCCGACTGGCGATGGCCCGGGCCTGACTGCCGTCGATCCGGCGCAGGCGCAAAAAGACTGGGCACACTACGGCAACACCGAAGGCGGCAGCCGTTTTGCCGCGCTCGACCAGATCAATCGCAGCAACGTCGACAAGCTCAAGGTGGCCTGGACCTATCGCACCGGTGATGTGGCGGTCAGCGATGGCAACGGCGCTGAAGACCAACTCACGCCCCTGCAGATCGGCAACAAGGTGTTTATCTGTACGCCCCACAACAACCTGATCGCGCTGGATGCCGACACCGGCAAAGAGCTGTGGAAGAACAGCATCAACGCCCAGTCGGCGGTGTGGCAGCGCTGCCGCGGTATGGCGTATTTCGATGCCACCGCGCCGATCGTCCAGCCGACCCAAGCCAACCGCTCGCCGATCATTGCCGCCAGCGTGCCGGCCGGTGCGCAGTGTGAGCGGCGCCTGTTGACCAACACCATTGATGCACGGCTGATTGCAGTGGATGCCGATACCGGCGAGTTTTGCCAGGACTTCGGCAACCACGGCCAGGTGGATTTGAAAGCTGGCCTGGGCAATGTCCCGGACAGCTACTACCAATTGTCCTCCGCACCATTGATCGCCGGCACTACCGTGGTGGTTGGCGGGCGCGTTGCCGATAACGTCCAGACCGACATGCCGGGCGGCGTGATCCGTGGCTTCGATGTGATCAGCGGCGCGATGCGCTGGGCATTCGACCCTGGCAACCCTGAAGACAAGCAAGCGCCCGCCCCGGGCGACACCTATGTGCGCAGCACACCCAACAGCTGGGCGCCGATGTCGTATGACCCGCTGATGAACACGGTATTCCTGCCGATGGGCAGCTCATCCACCGATATCTATGGTGTCGAGCGCACCCAGCTCAATCACAAGTACGGTGCCTCGGTACTGGCGCTGGACGCCTCCACGGGCGAGGAAAAGTGGGTGTACCAGACCGTCCACAATGACCTCTGGGACTTCGACCTGCCGATGCAACCCAGCCTGATCGACTTCACCCAGGCCAACGGCAAGACCGTCCCAGCCGTGGTGATCGGCACCAAGGCCGGGCAGATCTATGTACTGGACCGCGCCACCGGCAAGCCGCTGACCCAGGTTGAAGAAGTACCGGTCAAGGCCGCAAATATCCCCAACGAACCTTACTCGCCGACCCAGCCTAAATCCGTGGGTATGCCGCAAATTGGCGCACAAACCTTGAGCGAATCGGACATGTGGGGCGCCACCCCGTATGACCAGTTGCTATGCCGCATCGACTTCAAAGGCATGCGCTACGAGGGCTTGTACACAGCGCCTGGCACTGATAAATCCCTGAGTTTTCCCGGCTCCCTGGGTGGCATGAACTGGGGCAGTATTTCCACCGATCCAGTGCATGGCTTTATCTTCGTCAACGACATGCGCCTGGGCCTGTGGATCCAGATGATCCCCTCGCAGAACAAGGCCCAGGCCTCTACAGGGGGTGAAGCGCTGAACACCGGCATGGGCGCGGTACCGCTCAAGGGCACGCCTTACGCGGTGAACAAGAACCGCTTCCTGTCGGTGGCCGGCATTCCGTGCCAGGCGCCGCCGTTCGGCACCCTCACCGCCATTGAAATGAAGACCCAGAAAATTGCCTGGCAAGTACCGGTCGGCACCGTTGAAGACACCGGTCCACTGGGCATTCGCATGCACCTGCCGATCAAGGTCGGCCTGCCGACACTCGGCGCTACCCTATCGACCCAAGGCGGCCTGGTGTTCATCGCCGGCACCCAGGACTTCTACCTGCGCGCCTTCAACAGCGCCAATGGCGAAGAAACCTGGAAAGCCCGCCTGCCCGTGGGCAGCCAGGGTGGGCCGATGACCTATGTTTCGCCGAAAACCGGCAAGCAATACGTAGTCATCACCGCCGGCGGCGCGCGCCAATCCACCGACCGTGGCGACTACGTGATCGCCTACGCCCTGCCTTGAGTCCCGCGCGGTACTGATGCATCGCGGGATTGACCTTGATCTTGGAGGCCCGGTTGGAACACGATGACCGCCTTGCGCCGTTGACGAAAGGAGTGTCGTTATGTTCCCACTGGAAATCTGGCTGACCTATACCGCCGCCTGCCTGTTGCTGGTGCTCTCCCCCGGCCCGGACAACCTGCTGGCCATCGCCAGGGGGCTGAGCCAGGGGCGCATGGCAGCGGCCGTTTCGGGGGTGGCTTCGGGCACCGGGATCCTGTTTCACGTGGCCACCGCCTCGCTGGGCCTGACCCTGTTGATGCAGACATCCGCCGTGGCGTTCTGGGTGGTTAAAGTAATCGGCGCCAGCTACCTGGTGTGGCTGGGCATCAAGGTCTTGCGTTCGCGCAGCCTGATCAACTTCAAGCCGGCGGCACGGCAACCGCTCAAAAGTATCTTCCTCACCGGCTTCCTGTCGGCGGCGCTGAACCCCAAGCCGGGGCTGTTTGTGCTCGCGTTCATTCCACAGTTCGTCAACCCGGCATTGGGCTCGGTCACGCTGCAAATGATGGTCTACGGCGCCTGGTTCGCCGCATTGACCGCCCTGGGTTTTGCGCTCATGGGCATTTTTGCGACACGCCTGTCGACCTGGCTGCAGCGCAAGCCAAAAGTCGTCAATGGCCTGAATGTGGGCGCCGGACTGACCTTCGTCGCGTCCGGTCTTTCGGTGGCGGCACTCAGCCAAAAATAGACCGGCCTCCCAAGGACCCTCGTGAACAAAGACCAGCTTGAGCATAACCAGATCCCAATCTACTTCGTGGCGGTCATCATCGCCGCTGTCGGTGGCCTGCTCGCGCCTCAGGCAGCGCAGAGCCTGGGCATCCTCGTCACCCCGGCGATTGCCGGGTTGATGTATGCGATGTTCCTACAAATCCCGTTTCTTGAACTGCGCCAGAGCCTGGTCAACAAACGCTTTATCGCGGCATTGGTGGTGGCCAATTTCGTGCTGATCCCTCTGCTTGTATGGGTCATTACCCTGGGCCTGCATGATCAACCGGCGATCCTGATCGGTGTACTCCTGGTGCTGCTGACGCCATGCATCGACTACGTGGTGGTGTTTACCCATATTGGCAAAGGCGATGCCCGATTGACGCTGGCCGCCACGCCCTTGCTGCTGTTACTGCAACTGGCGCTGCTGCCGTTGTACCTGGCACTGATTCCAGGCAGTGAGACAGCCGTAGCGATTGCCATCGGCCCGTTTGTCGAGGCATTCGTGATGTTGATCGCGGTGCCGTTGCTGCTGGCGGTACTGACGTGTGCCGGGGCCAGGCGTTCGCCACAGGTTGCGCGCTGGAACGCGGGCTTGGCGTGGATGCCGGTGCCCGCCATGGCGGCGGTGCTGATCGTGGTGATCGGCTCGCAGATCGCATTCGTGGTGCGGGAGATCGAGCAGTTGTTGCCGGTGATCCCGGTGTACCTCGGTTTCATGGTGCTCGCCCCGGTGCTTGGCGCCATGACGGCCTGGGCTTTGCGCCTGCCCGCCGCCACGGCGCGCTCGGTCACCTTCAGCAGTGCCACGCGCAACTCGCTGGTGGTCCTGCCATTGGCGCTGGCCTTGCCCGAAGACATGCGCATGCTGGCCGCCGCGGCGATCATTACCCAGACATTGATCGAACTGGTCTGTGAGCTGATCTACATCCGTGTCATCCCGGCCCTGGTCTGGCGGGCCTAGGACTGCTCGCGCGTGGCGTGCCAGCACACCAGCGAACCTGCGGTCACCAACACCGCGCCCTGCCAGAACTGCGGGGTGAGGTGGGCGCCCAGCCAGAGCGCCGCGAATGCCGACGACAGCACCGGCGCGCCGTAGGACGCCGTCGCCAGCAAGGTCAGGTTGCCGCGCAGGATGCCGATATTCCACAAGGCATAGCCGCCCGCCATCGCAATGCCCGTGGCCAACAACTCCAGGCTGTTGCCCAGGGTCACGGCCGGCAGCACCTCGGCACTCAAGCCGTACTTCACCCACAGCACCGCTGCCGTCAGGATGAAAAACAACACCACCAGGTTTTGTCCGCCGGCATAGCGCCGTGTGACATTGCAATACAAGGCAAAGGTGATCGCACACCCCAGGGCCAGGCTGTAGCTCAGAGGGTTGGATTGCACATTGGCGACAATAGTCGCCAATGCCAGGCCGTCACCGCTGACCACCCACAGGATGCCAAACAGCGCCAGCGCACTGCCCGGCACGATGATCCAGCGAGCCTTTTGTCCGTTCATGACAATCGCCAGCAACACCGTCAGGCACGGCCACAGGTAATTGACCACGCCCAGTTCGATGGCCTGGTTGCGACTGCTGGCAAAACCCAGGGCCAGGGACAGACACACCTCATACGCGACAAACAGTGCGCTGCCCATGATCAGGTACGGCCAGGACGTGGCGCGCAGGCGTGGTCGCCCGAGCCACGCCATCAGCAAGACGGCACCCAACGTGTAGATCAGCGCCGCGCCGCCCAAGGGGCCGAACAGTTCGCTGACACTGCGGATCAGCCCGGCAGCGGTACTCCACAAAAGGATTGCCACCAAACCACACGCCGTCGCGGCCCGTTCACCCCTGATCTGCATTGCTGACTCTCTGAACGTTAAAAAGCTGCAACGGTACAGGTAAATCACACCTTGTAGGAGCCGGCTTGCCGGCGAAAATCGTTAACGATAACGCGGGGAGCCTGGTACCCCGTGTTGCTCTCGGGTTTTTCGCCGGCAAGTCGGCTCCTACAAGGGAATGTCGTGCCGGGGATTTTGATTGCGGTTTGCGCAATGGTGTTTTGTTATCAGCTGGATTGATAGCACCCTAACTAAAACCCCATGCTAGAGGGCTTTCCCGGCGCTTATATCATTCCGAATGATAGTTACCTTTGCTTCATTCGATTCGTGAGATAGCAGCCCGCCGAGCATGATCCGCCCATCTCAAATACATTGGCGGATGCACCTCATGGAACAGTCACTCAAACATTTGCGCTATCCCCTGGCCCTGTTGGCCGTGTTGGTGATGAGCGCATGCGGCAAGGCCCCCGAGCAAGCGGCCGCCATGCCCGCCAGCAAAGTCAGCGTTGCCAAGGTCCTGGAACAACCGGTCAATGAGTGGGATGAGTTCACTGGCCGCCTGGAAGCCCCGGAAACCGTGCAGATACGCCCGCGCGTATCAGGCCAGATCGACCAGGTAGCGTTTACCGAAGGTGCGCTGGTGAAGAAAGGCGACCTGCTGTTCCAGATCGACCCGCGTCCGTTCCAGGCTGAAGTGCGTCGCCTTGAAGCCCAACTGCAACAGACCCGAGCCGCCGCTTCGCGCAGTGACAACGAAGCCCAGCGTGGCGAGCGCCTGCGCCAGAGCAATGCGATTTCCGCCGAGCTGGCCGATTCGCGGACCACTGCCGCCCAGGAAGCCCGTGCTGCCGTGGCCGGAATCCAGGCACAACTGGACCTGGCCAAGCTGAACCTGAGCTTCACCCGCGTCATCTCACCGATCAGCGGCCGCGTCAGCCGCGCGGCGATCACCGCCGGTAACCTGGTGACCGCCGATGTCACCGAGCTGACCAGCGTGGTCTCCACCGACAAGGTCTATGCCTACTTCGACGCTGATGAACGCGTGTACCTCAAGTACACCGAACTGGCGCGCCAGGGCCGTCGCGGCGCCACCACCCCGGTGTACCTGGGCCTGTCCAACGAAGACGGCAACCCGCACCTGGGCCAGATGAACTTTGTCGACAACCAGGTCAACCCGGCCACCGGCACCATTCGTGGGCGCGCCGTGTTCGACAACACAGACGGGCGCTTCACCCCCGGCCTGTACGCACGCCTGAAACTGGTGGGCAGCGGCACCTACTCCGCCGTGCTGATCACCGACGAGGCCGTGGGCACTGACCTGGGCAAGAAGTTCGTACTGGTCATGGACGGCGACAACAAGTCTGCCTACCGCGCCGTCGAACTGGGGCCAAAGATCGAAGGCTTGCGCATCGTGCGCAGCGGCCTGACCAAGGACGACACGATTATCGTCAAGGGCCTGCAGCGGGTGCGTCCGGGATCGCCGGTAGCGCCGGAGACCATCCCGATGGCCAGCCAGGCCACTCTCGCCGCCTTGGCACAACAACGACAAGCGCTTGAAGCCAGCAACCTGGAGCAAGTGGCGCCGGACAACAAAGCCGCACCCAAGCTCGCCAGTGTCGCGACTCCACGCGGTTAAGGGACTACACACAAGATGAATTTCTCCAAGTTCTTCATTTCGCGGCCGATCTTCGCAGCAGTGTTGTCGCTGCTGATCCTGATCGCCGGCGCGATCTCGCTGTTCCAGTTACCAATCAGTGAATACCCGGAAGTGGTGCCGCCGACCGTTGTCGTACGGGCCAGCTTCCCGGGCGCCAACCCCAAAGTCATCGGTGAAACCGTGGCCGCGCCGTTGGAACAAGCGATCACCGGTGTCGAGAACATGCTCTACATGTCCTCGCAATCGACCGCCGACGGCAAGATCACCTTGACCATCACCTTCGCCCTGGGCACCGACCTGGATAACGCGCAGGTGCAGGTGCAGAACCGGGTGACCCGCACCCAACCCAAGCTGCCGGAAGAAGTGACGCGCATTGGTATTACCGTGGACAAGGCCTCCCCCGACCTGACCATGGTGGTGCACTTGACCTCGCCGGATCAGCGTTACGACATGCTCTACCTGTCCAACTACGCCATCCTCAATATCAAGGATGAGCTGGCGCGCCTGGGCGGTGTCGGTGATGTGCAGTTGTTCGGCATGGGCGACTACTCATTGCGCGTCTGGCTGGACCCGAACAAGACCGCTTCACGCAACCTGACCGCCACCGATGTGGTGACCGCGATTCGCGAGCAGAACCGCCAGGTAGCGGCCGGTGCCCTCGGCGCACCGCCTGCGCCAACGGCCACCAGCTTCCAGTTGTCGGTCAACACCCAGGGACGCCTGGTCACCGAGGAAGAGTTTGAGAACATCATTATCCGCGCAGGCGATAACGGTGAAATCACCCGCCTCAAGGACATTGCCAGGGTCGAGCTGGGTTCCAGCCAATACGCCTTGCGTTCGCTGCTCAATAACCAGCCGGCGGTGGCGCTCCCGATCTTCCAGCGCCCTGGCTCCAACGCGATCCAGATCTCCAATGAAGTACGCGACAAGATGGCGGAGCTGAAAAAGAGCTTCCCCGAAGGCATGGACTTCAGCATCGTCTATGACCCGACCATCTTCGTGCGTGGCTCCATCGAGGCCGTGGTACACACCCTGTTCGAAGCACTGATCCTGGTGGTGCTGGTGGTGATTCTGTTCCTACAGACCTGGCGTGCCTCGATCATTCCGTTGGTAGCGGTGCCGGTATCGTTGATCGGTACCTTTGCGGTGATGCACCTGTTCGGCTTCTCGCTCAATGCCCTGTCGCTGTTTGGCCTGGTATTGGCCATCGGCATCGTGGTCGACGACGCCATCGTGGTGGTGGAGAACGTCGAACGTAATATCGAGCTGGGCCTGGAACCATTCCCGGCCACCGAAAAAGCCATGAGCGAAGTGACCGGGCCGATCATTGCCACGGCGTTGGTGTTGTGTGCGGTGTTCATTCCGGCAGCCTTTATCAGCGGCCTGACCGGGCAGTTCTACAAGCAGTTCGCCTTGACCATCGCGATCTCCACCGTGATCTCGGCCTTCAACTCGCTGACCTTGTCCCCTGCCCTGGCCGCCGTGTTGCTGCGCAGCCATGATGCGCCGAAGGATCGTTTCTCCAAGGTCCTCGACAAGGTGTTTGGCGGCTGGTTGTTCCGCCCGTTCAACCGCTTCTTCGAACGCGCCAGTGGTGGCTACGTCAGCACCGTGCGCCGGGTAATCCGCGGCAGCGGCATTGCACTGTTCCTGTACGCCGGCCTGATAGTGCTGACCTGGTTCGGTTTTGCCCACACCCCGACCGGTTTCGTCCCGGCCCAGGACAAGCAATACCTGGTGGCCTTCGCCCAACTGCCGGATGCCGCCAGCCTGGATCGCACCGAAGACGTGATCAAGCGCATGTCGGATATCGCCCTCAAGCAACCGGGCGTCGAAAGTGCCGTGGCCTTCCCTGGCCTGTCGATCAACGGTTTTACCAACAGCCCCAACAGCGGCATCGTGTTCGTGACATTGAAGCCGTTTGACGAGCGCAAGGCCGTGGGCATGTCCGCAGGTGAAATCGCCGGTGCCCTGAACGGCAAGTACGCCGATATCCAGGAAGCCTACATGGCGATCTTCCCGCCGCCGCCGGTACAGGGCCTGGGCACCATTGGCGGGTTCCGCCTGCAAGTCGAAGACCGCGGCAACCTGGGCTATGAGGAACTGTACAAAGAAGTACAGAACATCATTACCAAGAGCCACAACGTGCCGGAACTGTTCGGCCTGTTTACCAGCTACACGGTCAACGTGCCCCAGGTCGATGCCGCTATCGACCGTGAAAAGGCCAAGACCCATGGCGTGGCGATCAGCGACATCTTCGACACCCTACAGATCTACCTGGGTTCGCTGTATGCCAACGACTTCAACCGCTTTGGCCGTACTTATCAGGTCAACGTCCAGGCCGAGCAGCAGTTCCGCCTTGAAGACGAGCAGATCGGCCAGCTGAAAGTGCGCAACAACAGGGGCGAGATGATCCCGCTGGCGACCTTTATCAAGGTCAGCGACACCTCGGGGCCGGACCGCGTGATGCACTACAACGGCTTTATCACCGCCGAGATCAACGGTAACGCCGCCCCCGGCTACAGCTCGGGCCAGGCGCAAGCGGCGATCGAGAAACTGCTCAAGGAAGAACTGCCCAACGGCATGACCTACGAGTGGACTGACCTGACGTATCAGCAAATCCTCTCGGGCAATACCGCGCTGTTCGTGTTCCCGCTCTGCGTACTGCTGGCGTTCCTGGTACTGGCCGCCCAATACGAAAGCTGGAGCTTGCCATTGGCGGTGATCCTGATCGTACCGATGACTCTGCTGTCGGCTATTACCGGGGTGATTCTGTCCGGTGGCGATAACAACATCTTTACCCAGATCGGCTTGATCGTACTGGTGGGACTGGCCTGTAAGAACGCGATTCTGATCGTCGAATTCGCCAAGGATAAACAGGAAGAAGGCCTAGACCCGCTGGCTGCGGTGCTGGAAGCCTGCCGCCTGCGTCTGCGGCCGATTCTGATGACCTCGTTCGCCTTCATCATGGGCGTGGTGCCCCTGGTGCTCTCCAGCGGTGCCGGTGCCGAGATGCGCCACGCCATGGGTGTGGCGGTGTTCTCCGGGATGATCGGGGTGACCTTCTTCGGCCTGTTGCTGACGCCGGTGTTCTACGTGTTGATCCGCCGCTATGTGGAGCGCAGCGATGCGCGCAAAGCGGCCAAGACCTTGAAGCTGGAGACACAGCAATGAGTGTGAAAGTGTTCATGCCGAGCCTGCTGGTATTGGCGCTCAGCGCCTGTGCCGTCGGCCCGGACTATAAAGCCCAGCAGCCGGAGGCGGCCACTATCACGGCCGCCGCCGATGCCAAGCAATACGACCACGCCAAGTTCGAAGGTATCTGGTGGCAGCAGTTCGAAGATCCGACGCTCAACCAGTTGGTGACGCAATCGTTGCAAGGCAACCGCGATTTGCGCGTTGCATTTGCCCGCCTGCGGGCCGCCCGGGCGATTCGTGATGACGCCAGTAATGACGCGATGCCCACCATCACCAGCCGCGTCAGCAGCGATTTGGCCAAGGGCCAGATCCCTGGCCAGAGCACACGCCGGGTCAATAGCGAACGCTATGACCTGGGCCTGGACATGGCCTGGGAGCTGGACCTGTTTGGCCGCATCCAGCGCAACCTGGAAGCCAGCGACGCCGACCAGCAGGCCGCCGAAGCCGACCTCTATCAACTGCAAGTCAGCCTGATTGCCGAATTGGTGGATGCCTACGGGCAACTGCGCGGTGCGCAACTGCGGGAAAAAATCGCCCTGGCCAACCTGAAGAACCAGCAAGACTCGCGCACCATCACCGAAAGCCTGCGCGATGCCGGCGTCGGCGACCAACTGGACGTGGTACGTGCCGATGCGCGCCTGGCGGCGGTCGAAGCCAGCGTGCCGCAATTGCAGGCCGAACAAGTGCGCGAACGCAACCGCATCGCCACCCTGCTCGGCCAGCGCCCGGACACACTCACGGTGGACCTGAGCCCGGCCAACCTGCCGGCAATTGCCAAGGCCTTGCCGATTGGTGATCCGGGGCAATTGCTGCAACGGCGCCCGGACATTCTCAGCGCCGAACGCAGACTGGCAGCCGCTACCGCGCGTATCGGCGTAGCCAAGGCCGACCTGTTTCCGCGGGTCAGCCTCAGTGGCTTCCTCGGCTTTACCGCTGGCCGTGGCTCGCAGATCGGCTCATCCGCCGCCAATGCCTGGGCCCTGGGCCCGAGCATCACCTGGGCCGCCTTTGACCTGGGCAGCGTGCGCGCCCGTTTGCGCGGTGCCGACGCCGAGGCCGACGGCGCCCTGGCGACTTACGAGCAGCAAGTGTTGCTGGCATTGGAAGAATCCGAGAACGCATTCAGCGACTACGGCAAACGCCAGCAACGCCTGGTCTCGCTGATCCGCCAGAGCGAGTCGAGCCGTGCAGCTGCCGACCTGGCCGAGATTCGCTACCGCGAAGGCACTGCCGATTTCCTCGTGCTACTCGACGCCCAGCGCGAGCGCCTGCTCGCCGAAGACGCCCAGGCCCTGGCCGAAGTGGACCTGTATCGCGGCATCGTGGCGATCTACAAGGCGCTGGGTGGCGGTTGGCAGCCAGAGACAACGGTCGCCAGTCTCAAGTGAAGTAAAGAGCTCCTTTGGTTGGTCGCATCCAGCCAATTTTTAGCCCCGTGGTCCATTCGGTCACGGGGCTTTTTTTTGCCTGCTTATCAGGTAGGAGCGAGCTTGCTCGCGAAAAAACTTGAGAGCGCCGCGTTCGCCCTGCGCGCCCCGTTATCGTTAACGTTTTTCGCGAGCAAGCTCGCTCCTACAGTAATTGACTTAAGTCAGGATCAAGCTGCGGTAGTGCCCGGGATTGGACCCCGACCACTTGCGAAAGGCTTTGTAGAACGAACTCACATCAGCAAAGCCCAGGCGGCTGGCGATCTCGGCGAAGCTGATATCGGCCTCGGCCAGCCAGACAACCGCCAGCTCCTTGCGCACGCTGTCCTTGAGGCCCTGGTAGGTCTGCCCTTCTTCGGCCAGGCGCCGGCGCAGGGTGGACGCGGACATGCACAGGTCGTGGGCCAGGCTTTCGGTTTCCGGCCAGTGTTGGGCCGGGCGCTGGCGCAGGTCATGCTTGATGCGCATTGCCAGGCTGTCCGGGTCACGGTACTTGACCAGAATATTGGCCGGTGCCTGGGCCAGAAAGCGCTTGAGTTCCTCGGGGCTGCGCTTGATCGGCAGGTCGAGGCAGTCGGCCGAGAAGATCATCCGGGTACGGGGCCGGTCGAAGCGCAGGTTGTCGGAAAACATCACCTGGTAATCGTCACAAAACCCTGGCTGCGCCCCCCGCAACTCGATGGCCAGGATCGGAATGCGCCGCCCGGCCAGCCAGCAGGCGACGCCGTGGACGATCATCCAGTAGCAAAAATAGGTGAACGCCCGGCGCGGTTCTGTTTCGGGTTCCAGCAATACGATTTCTGCCAGGCTTTGTTGGCGCACCAGTTCGGCGGGCAGGTTTTCCAGCATCAGCGACAGGAAACTCAGAACGGTTTGCAGGGCGTCGGCCAGGGTCGGCTGGGCCATGGACGCACGGCAGAGGAATTCCAGACTGCCGGATTTGAGCTTGCGCGGGTCCATGCCAAAGAATTCGTCATCCCTGCGCCGTGCCAGCAAACGCCACAGGCGTGCATAAGCCAACGCCGGGACCCTGGCATCAGGCTGCTCCAGCAAAACCGGATCAATCCCGACCTTGACCAGCGCCTCGCGCGTCGCCGCACCGGGGGCGCAGCTCTGCAACAGCGCTTCATGCACCAGATGGATAGAGATGGTGTCTTTTTCCGACATGGTCCAGGGCTCAATCTTGTAAGTCGGCCATTGTAGGAGCGTGTTGGCTTGTGAGGAACTCAAATTAACGTCACTCACCGTAGCCGCCGGGGTATGAAACTCTGTTCAGGCAGCGTTCAGAAAACGTCAAGATCCTCTGTTTAGTAATGAGTATCATTATGCTACAACTTAGCACCCTAACTAATTACGTTGCGGTGTCCGATGCTCGTCCCCTTTCTCATCATGTTGCGCGAAGGCATTGAAGCCGCCTTGATCGTTGGCATCATCGCCAGCTACTTGCAACAGACCGGCCGTGGCCAGTGGATGCCGGCCGTATGGATTGGCGTGTTTCTCGCCGCCGCCCTGGCCCTGCTGGTCGGTGGCGGCCTGGAGCTGGTCAGCGCCGAGTTCCCGCAAAAGCAGCAAGAACTGTTCGAAGGCATTGTCGGCCTGGTGGCCGTGGCCATCCTCAGTTCCATGGTGTTCTGGATGCGCAAGGTCGCACGCTCGATCAAGCACTCCCTGCACCAATCCCTGGATCATGCCTTGGCGAGCTCGCGCAACCAGGTGATCGCGCTGATCGCCATGGTGTTTTTCGCCGTGGCCCGCGAAGGCCTGGAAACGGTGTTCTTCCTCCTGGCCGTGTTCCAGCAGAGCGAAGGCCCGGCTGCGCCCATCGGTGCCCTGCTCGGCCTGGTGCTGGCGATTGTCGTGGGGTTCCTGATCTACAGCGGCAGCATGCGCCTGAACCTCGCTGCGTTCTTTCGCTGGACCGGGCTGTTCATCCTGGTGGTGGCCGCCGGCATCCTCGCCAATTCGGTGCAGGCCCTGCATGAAGCCGGGGTGTGGAACCACCTGCAAAACGTACTGTTCGATATCAGCGCAACCTTGCCGGTGGATGGTCCGCTGGGTTCGGTGCTGGCCGGCATGTTCGGCTATCAGGACGCGCCGACCGTCAGCACCCTGGGCGCCTATCTGATTTACCTGATGCTGGCGTTGCTGATGTTCATCATGCCCGCCGCGCCAGCCAACCCCTCTTCCGTCTCCAGCCAGTAAGGTTGTCCCTTGCCAAACCAAGCTCCCGCCTCGCCACCCCGCGCCTTGCGTTGGGCGTTAGCCGGCTCGGTGATCGTGATGATCGCCGCCGGTGGGCTGTTCTACTACGCCTCGCAATTGGCCGCCGCCAAGCGTCAGATCAATCACAATGAAATTGCCGTGATCATCCACGCTCACGCCTGCGAACCCAATGCCCTGACAGTACCGGCCGGTCGCGCGAGTTTTCGCATCATCAACCGTTCGGATCGCGCGGTTGAGTGGGAGATCCTCGACGGCGTACTGGTCGTCGAAGAGCGTGAAAACATCGCCCCGGGCCTGAGCCAGGTGATCAACGCCAACCTGCTGCCGGGCGACTACGCCATTACTTGTGGCCTGTTGAGCAACCCGCGCGGCACCCTGCATGTAACACCCACCGCCGAGTCCGACGCCCAGGCCAAAGCCAAGCCGTCGATGGTGGCCTTTATCGGCCCGCTGTCAGAGTTTCGCGTGTATCTGAGCAGCCAAAGTGGCGCCTTGATCAAAGCCGTCACGGCCCTGGAGCAGGCGATGATTGCTGGCGACCTGACGCAAGCCCAGGCCCTGTACCTGCCGGCACGCGAGGCTTACCAGCACCTGGCCCCGGCGGCCCAGCGCCTGGCCGAGCTGGACAACGCGATCAACGCCCGCGCCGATTACTTCGAAAAACGCGAACAGGACCCGGCCTTCAGCGGCTTCCATCGCCTGGAATACGGCCTGTTCGCGCAACACAGCCTCGACGGCCTGACGCCGATTGCCCAGCGCCTGGTGAACGATGTCACCACCCTCAAGCAGCAATTGCTGGCGCAGTCGCTGCCGCCCGAGCAGTTGGTGAGCATCGTGGTGCGCAACCTCAACAGCCTGGCCGACGTGCGTGCCGCCAGTGGCGAGGAAGAACGCTACAGCCACCTCGACCTCAATGGTTTTGCCGCCAACCTTGAAGTGGCGCGCAAGGTGGTAGACCTGATGCGACCGCTACTGGCCAAGTCCGCCGCCGACCTGTTGCCGGGGATCGATAGCGCGATCAGCACCTTCGCGGCGCAACTCGACGGCCTGAAGGTCGATGGCCACTACCGCACCTATGACAGCGTTACCGCCGATCAGCGCCAGCAGATCGCCGACAAGGCCAAGGCTCTGGCCGCCGCACTCGATGGAATCGACCCAGCCCTTGGCCTCTCTGGCCTTCAGTGAAGACGACCGAATAGATGAGTGATTCAGAACAGTTCAACGCCCAGCGCCGCCGTGTGTTGCTGGGCATGGCCGCCACTGGTGCGGCGATTGCCGGCAGCAGCCTCAGTTGCCCGGCGCTGGCGGCCGGCGCGGCCCAGGTCACCACCGCGCCCAGCAGCGAGAAAACCCAGGACCATCATGCCTTCCACGGCAAGCACCAGAGCGGCATCGTCACCCCGCGCCCAGCCTGCGGCATGCTGGTGGCGTTCGATGTGTTGGCCAGCGATCGCGAGGACCTGGAGCGGCTGTTTCGCACCCTCAACGAGCGCATCGGCTTCCTGATGACCGGCGGTACGGTGCCACAGGTCGATCCAAAACTGCCGCCCACCGACTCCGGCATCCTCGGCCCGGTGGTCACCCCGGACAACCTGACGATTACCGTGTCGGTGGGTGAGTCGCTGTTCGATGAGCGTTTCGGGCTGGCAGGCGCCAAGCCAAGGCGCCTGAGCCGCATGATCGGCTTCCCCAATGATGCGCTGGACCCTGCGCAGTGCCATGGAGACTTGAGCCTGCAGTTGAGCTCCAACACCCCCGACACCAATATCCACGCCCTGCGCGATATTGTGAAAAACCTGCCGGACCTGCTGCTGGTGCGCTGGAAACAGGAAGGCAGCGTGCCGCCCCAGGCCCCTGCCCGTACTGGCGAGCCGGCGCAAAGTGCGCGTAACTTCCTCGGCTTTCGTGACGGCTCGGCCAACCCTGATTCCAACGACAGACAGGCCATGGACCAGATTGTGTGGGTGCAGCCGGGCAGTGACGAACCGGCCTGGGCCGCCAATGGCAGCTACCAGGCGGTGCGGATCATCCGCAATTTCGTCGAGCGCTGGGACCGCACGCCGTTGCAGGAACAGGAAAGCATCATCGGCCGGATCAAGACCAGCGGCGCGCCCATGGGCGGCCACAACGAAACCCAGGTGCCGGACTACGGCCAGGATCCAGAAGGCAAACTGACCAAGCTCGATGCGCATATCCGCCTGGCCAACCCGCGCACCGCCGCGACCCAGGCCAGCCTGATCCTGCGCCGGCCCTTCAACTACTCCAACGGGGTGAACAAGAACGGCCAGTTGGACATGGGCCTGTTGTTTATCTGCTATCAGGCGGACCTGGAGAAAGGCTTTATCGCCGTACAAACCCGGCTCAATGGCGAGCCCCTGGAGGAGTACCTCAAGCCAGTGGGCGGCGGCTACTTCTTCACCCTGCCGGGCATCACCGGGCCGCAGGACTTCATCGGCCGCACGTTGCTGCAAGCCACTGCCAACACTTGAACCCACTCCACAGCGGAAACCGCCCCATGAAAAAGTCGTCTCTTGCGTTGTCGTTGTTGTTGACCCTTTCTCCACTCGCGGCCCTGGCTGCGACGGCGCCCCTGGATCTGGTGGGCCCGGTTTCGGACTACAAGATCTATGTCACCGACAAGATCGATGAGCTGGTGACCCAGACCCAGGCCTTCACCGACGCGGTGAAAAAAGGCGACCTGGCCACCGCGAAAAAACTCTACGCGCCCACCCGCGTGCACTATGAAGCCATCGAGCCGATCGCCGAGTTGTTCAGCGACCTCGATGCCGCGATCGACTCACGGGTCGACGATCACGAAAAAGGCGTGAAGGCCGAGGACTTCACCGGTTTCCACCGCATTGAATACAGTCTGTTTGCCGAGAACAGCACCCAGGGCCTGGGCGTCCTGGCCGATGGTTTGAACAAGGACGTCAAAGACCTGCAAACCCGCGTCGCCAGCCTGACCTTCCCGCCGGAAAAAGTCGTCGGCGGTGCTGCCGCACTGCTCGAAGAAGTGGCCGCTACCAAGATCTCCGGCGAAGAAGACCGCTACAGCCACACCGACCTGTATGACTTCCAGGGCAATATCGACGGGGCGAAAAAGATCGTCGACCTGTTCCGCGGGCAGATCGAGCAACAGGACAAGGCGTTTTTGGCCAAGGTCGACAAGAACTTTGCCTCGGTGGACACGATCCTGGCCAAATACAAGACGGCCGATGGCGGCTTTGAAACCTATGACAAGGTCAAGGAGAATGACCGCAAGGCCCTGGTCGGCCCGGTCAACACCCTGGCCGAAGACCTGTCGACCCTGCGTGGCAAGCTGGGCCTGAACTGACAGAAAGACTCAGGCATCCCCCTGTGTGCGGGCTTGCTCGCGAAGGCGTTGGCCTAGCAAACATTGATGTTGACTGACCCACTGCTTTCGCGAGCAAGCCCGCTCCCACGTTTGATCTTCGCTTACTGATCGGCATTAGGGCGCAGAGCAGCTGTAGATCTTCATCATTGCCGCTAATCGCGCTTTGCGTTTAACCGTCTTACCTATAACGTTTAATCGATCCCACTCACGGAAGATTTCCCATGCCCGATTCGGCCGTCAGCATTGATGCTGCCTTGCCCACCCCAACGTCATTCAACCTGCGCCCCCTGTTGATCGCCAATATGGCCTGCACCATGGCGATGATGGCGTTTGTCTCGCTGATCGGCCCCATTGCCCGGGTGCTGGGGCTGGCGACCTGGCAAGCGGGTGCGGCGGTGACCGTGTCCGGGGTGATCTGGATGCTGCTGGCGCGGCCCTGGGGCCAGGCCAGTGATCGCCTGGGGCGGCGGCGGGTGCTGCTGTTGGGTACCGGTGGTTTCACCCTGGCGTACTGGGCGCTGTGTGTATTTATCGACGCCTCCCTGCAACTGCTGCCCTCGGCCATGCTGGCTTTTATCGGGCTGGTGTTGGGGCGCGGGTTGATCGGAGTGTTCTACGCCGCGATCCCGGTGGGTGGCTATGCGCTGATCGCGGACAATATCGAGCCGGCCCACCGCGCCAAGGCCATGGCCTCGCTCGGGGCGGCGAACGCCTGCGGCCTGGTACTGGGCCCGGCGATTGCCGCGCTGCTGGCCCGCTACAGCCTGAGCCTGCCGTTTTATGCGATGGCGCTGCTGCCCATGCTGGGCTTTTTGGTGTTGCTGGTGAAACTGCCGCGCCAGGAACTGCATCTCAAGCAACCGCCCAAGGCCGTCAACCTCTCGGACCCGCGCTTGCGGCGCCCATTGGTGGTGGCATTTGCCGCCATGCTGTGTGTATCCATTGCTCAGATCACCGTGGGCTTTTTCGCCCTGGACCGCCTGAAAATGAACCCCGCCGACGCCGCACAAACCGCCGGGATTGCCCTGACGATGGTGGGCCTGGCGTTGATCTGCTCGCAATTGCTGGTGCGCAAACTCGAATGGCCACCGCTGCGGATGATCCGCGTCGGCGCCATTGTCTCGGCACTGGGCTTTGCCGGCAGCATGTTCGCGGATACGGCGTGGATTCTCTGGCTGTGTTTCTTCGTCTCGGCAGCGGGCATGGGCTGGATCTTCCCGTCGTTCGCCGCACTGGCGGCCAACGCGGTGGAAGCCTCGGAACAAGGTGCCACTGCCGGCTCAGTCGGTGCGGCGCAAGGCTTGGGCGTAGTGGTCGGGCCACTGGCCGGGACCCTGATCTATGCCATCGAACCACGGCTGCCCTACCTGGTCGCCGCCGCCCTGCTGCTGCTCATAGCGCTCTGGCCAGCACCGCGCCGCTAGAGGATCCGATACAGCAAGCGCTCGACCCGTACCCGACTGACCCGACGCAGGAACTTGCCAACGGCTTCGGGGTAATCCACCAGCGTCTGCAACTGTTGGTAGCCCTGGATCCGCGTGGTGTGCCGGAAAATCTCCTCAAGCTCGCGCCCCCGCGGCGCAAGCCACTGGCCCTGGGGATCGTCGATGAGCAAGGCGTTTTCCAGGTCCAGGCGGAAGGCCCGGGGGTTGAGGTTGTTGCCGGTGAGCAAGGTATAGCGCGCGTCGACCCACATGCCCTTGAGGTGGTAGGTGTTGTCCCCGTCGTGCCACAGGTGCAGGTTGAGCAGGCCGCTGTCGATCATGCGCTGATGGCGCTTGGCAAAGCGGCGCAGGCTGATTTCGTAGAGGTAGGGCAGCGCAGCGATGATCCTGAACGGCTCGCTGGGCGGGATGTAGAAGTCGTTGGCCGTCTTGTCGCCAACGATGATGTCGATCTTCACCCCACGGGCCAGCGCACGATTGATTTCCCGGGTGACCGGCAGCGGCAGGTTGAAATACGGGGTGCAGATGGTCAACTGCTGCTGGGCGCTGGCGATCAACTCGCAGATCACCCGACTCAGCGGGTTGTTCTTGCCCACCCCCAGCAGCGGGCTGACCGACAACCCGCCAATGCCAGCCTGGCCGGCCGTGGTGTCATAGGTCGCGTGCTTGAGCCGGCTGCGCAAGTCGCCGATGTCATTGCGCAGGCTACGAGTGGTGGGCAGGTTGGGCAGGTCGAGACGGTGCACCGCCTTGGAGGCGACCAGGCCGTGCTCCACCAGGTGCTGCATGGAGTCGGCCAATGGTTTGTTGTGGATCAGGTGATAGCGGTCGAAGCGATATTTGTCGAACTTGTGCAAATACACATTATTGAGACTGGCGCCGCTATACAGCACGCTGTCATCGATCACAAAGCCCTTTAGATGCAGCACGCCAAACAGTTCGCGGGTCTGCACCGGTACGCCGTACACCGGTACTTGCGTCGGGTGCGACTGGGTCATCGCCTGGTACCAGGCGCTGTTGCCTGGCTGCTTGCCCGCACCGATCAGCCCGCGCTGGGCCCGCAGCCAGTCAACCATCACCACGATATCCAGCCCGGGCCGTGCTGCCTTGGCGGCATGCAGCGCGTCAAACACCTCTTGCCCCGCTTCGTCCTGTTGCAGGTACAAAGCGACGATGTAGATACGGTGTTGGGCCTGGGCGATTTTCTCCAGCAGGCAACGGCGAAACTCGGCGGCACCGGACAGCACCTCGATCGCGTCGGTGGCCAGGGGGAAACCGCGCAACTTGGGCAACAGGGAACGTTTGAAGAACGACGGCATAGGGCTCGCAATGATCGAATCCGAAGAGCCCGAGAGCTTACACCATGGGGGGTGCCCAGGTCTGCCCACTGGCCACTTAAAATAAATTATTGACCAAGAAGAACGATCGTTCTACTGTTTGCGACATGAACGAAATGACCAGCAGTGAAACCCGCGACATTATCCTGGACGTCACCGAAAAGTTGATCTACCGGCACGGCATCGCGGCCACCGGTATGGATCTGTTGGTGAAAACCGCCGGTGTCTCCAGGAAAAGCATTTACCGCTACTTCGCCAATAAGGACGAACTGGTGATCGCCGCCCTGCAACGTCGCGACGAACGTTGGCTGCAGTGGCTGCGCAGTGAGGTCGAGCAATACGCTGGCAGCGGCGCCCGTTTGCTTGGCGTGTTCAGCGCACTCAAGACCTGGTTCGGCTCCGCCGACTTTCGCGGCTGTGCCTTTATCAACACCAGCGGCGAGACCGGTAACCCGCAAGACCCGGTACGTTTGCTGGCCAGGGCACACAAACAGAAACTGTTCGAATACCTGCTTGAACTGTGTAACGCACATGGCACCCCGACCCCGGAACAACAGGCCGCGCAACTGCTGATCCTGGTCGATGGCGCCATTACCATCGCCTTGATAATGGGCGATGTCACCGCCGCTGATAATGCGCAATGCATGGCGCAATTGTTATTGGCACTTTGAATTAACGACTAACATTCCAAAGGAGCAGTCAAATGACCGCTAATGCACAAGTGCGTCCGCCCTTGCCGCCCTTTACCGAACAATCGGCCATTGAAAAGATCCGCCTCGCCGAAGACGGCTGGAACTCCCGCGACCCGCAGCGCGTGTCACTGGCCTACACCCTGGACACGCAGTGGCGTAACCGCGCCGAATTCGCCCACAGCCGCGAACAAGCCAAGGACTTCCTCACCCGCAAATGGGCCCGGGAGCTGGACTACCGCTTGATCAAGGAATTGTGGGCCTTTACCGGTAACCGTATCGCCGTGCGTTATGCCTATGAATGGCACGACGATTCCGGCAACTGGTTCCGCTCCTACGGCAACGAGAACTGGGAGTTTGACCAGGACGGCCTGATGTCCAACCGGCATGCGTGCATCAATGACATGCCGATCAAGGAAAGCGAACGCAAATTCCATTGGCCGCTGGGACGGCGCCCGGACGAGCATCCAGGGCTGTCCGAGCTGGGGTTGTAGGAGACGGCTTGCCGGCGCTGAGGTCAGCAAGAACACCGTGGTGTGTCAGGTAGCCAGCGTGAGCGTTAACGTTCATCGCTGGCAAGCCAGCACCTACAATGGCCGTCAATCCTGCTTCAGCGCGACCTGATACAACACACCATCAGCCTCATCCGTCAGCACATACAGGAAACCATCCGGGCCTTGGCGCACATCGCGGATGCGTGCCTTTAACTCACCCAGCAGGCGTTCTTCGTGTACTACCTTGTCGCCATCGATCTGCAAGCGGATCAACTCCTGGCTGGCCAACGCGCCGATGAAAAGGTTGTGCTGCCAGGCCTTGAAGCGGTCGGCGTCGTAGAACGCCATGCCGCTGATGGCCGGTGACTTTTCCCACACATGATGGGGGCCGACGGTGCCTTCGGCGGTTTTCCCCTCGGCCTCGGGAATCGGCAGCAAGGAATAGTTGATGCCGTGGGTCGCCAGTGGCCAGCCGTAGTTCTTGCCACGCTCGATGATGTTGATTTCATCGCCGCCGCGCGGGCCATGTTCATTTTCCCAAAGTGTGCCGGTCCAGGGGTTCAGCGCTGCGCCCTGGGGGTTGCGCTGGCCATAGGACCAGATCTCCGGCCGGGCCCCTGGCTGACCGACAAATGGGTTGTCATCCGGCACGCGGCCATCCGGGTAGATCCGCACAACCTTGCCTTGCAGTTTGTCCAGATCCTGGGCCGTGGGGCGATCATTGTTCTCGCCCAGGGTCACAAACAGGTAGCCATCCCGGTCAAACACCAGGCGCGAACCGAAGTGATTGCTGGTCGACAGCTTGGGCTCCTGGCGCAGGATCACCTGGAAGTCCTTCAAGCCGCTCAAGTCCTCACTCAGGCGCCCGCGTCCTACCGCGGTGCCGGCCGTACCGCCCTTGCCGCCACCTTCGGCGTAGGACAAGTAGACCATCCGGTCTTGCTTGAAATCAGGCGACAGCACCACATCCAGTAAACCGCCCTGCCCCTTGGCCCACACTTGCGGCACACCACTGAGCGGCGCAGACAATTTGCCGTCAGCACTCACAAAGCGCAGCGCACCAGGGCGCTCGGTGACCAGGAAGCCCTGCTTGTCCGGCAAAAACGCCACTGCCCATGGATGGTCCAGGCCACTGACAATCGGGGTCGCGGTGATGCTGCCTTGTTCGCTGGGGAACTGCCGGGTATCGGCGGCAAACGCGGGAAACGCCGTTGCCAGGGCACTGGCACAGCAGGTCGCTAAAAAGGCTTGGCGTAGAAACATACCGTGGAATTCCTTTCGTTCAGGGCCGGCGATTGCCATTGGCATCTCGGGTCGGGGCTGAAGGTTGGGTGGCAGGACGGGCGGGAGTAGCATCACGCTGCGGATAGCGATTGCCGATGCCACCGTTTTCCAGGGTCGGCGGCCGAGGCACTGGCGCGGTATAGGTGCCGCGAGTGGCAGGCGTATTGGGTTGTGTGCCCTGCATGCTGTTGGGATTGGCCCGTTTGATCGGGCTGTTGTATGGATTGTTGTTGCCGGGCAGGTTCTGCGCCTGCGCCCCACCACTCAAGGCAAGGCCCAGGAACAGCACCAAAAGGCTACGCGAGCGACTGTTCATGACAAAGTTTCTCTGGGGCGAGGAATACCTGCATTCGATACCACGCTACGCGCTGGGTTCGGCTTTGGTAACCCAATAGTTTCCAGGCAGGTGTAACACGGCTTTTCCAACACCCCTGATGCAGCCCAGCTCCGTACTCGCCCTTGAAAGGACTGAACCTCAGATCAACACGAAAATCACTGCCAGGCCGGCGAAGATCGCCCACTTTTCCAGGTAGTAACGGGTGCGGTTACGCTTTTTCAGTTCCTTGCCCCGCAGGCGGATCTTGTACAGGCGGGTAAAGGCACGGTTCAGTCCACCGGTCTTGTCCCCGGCATCATTGGGCGAGCCGGCGGCTGCCATGACGTTGCGGCTGAACCAGCGATTGAACGCTGCCGCCCAGCGATACTTCATCGGCCGTTCAATATCGCAGAACAAAATGATGCGGTTCTGCGCCGTGGTGTTTTCGGCGTAGTGGATGTACGTCTCATCGAACATCACCGCCTCGCCGTCGCGCCAGTAATAGTTCTCACCGTCCACATTGATGTAGCAGCCCGGATCGTTGGGTGTATCCAACCCCAGGTGGTAGCGATAAGAGCCGGCATAGGGGTCACGATGGCGGACCAGCTTGGAGCCTGGCGGTAGTTCGGCAAACATTGCGGCCTTGATCGAACCGATACTCTGCACCAGCTCGGTGGTGCGCGGGCACAGCTTCATGGCCGACGGATGACTGTCGCCGTACCACTTGAGGTAGAAACGCTTCCAGCCCGATTTGAAAAACGAGTTGAAGCCCACATCGTTGTATTGGTCTGAACGCTTGATCTCCCCGGCCCGCATCAGGTTCTGGCCTTCCTCGCGGATCTCCTGCCAATGCGCCTGCAGTGGGCTCAGGTCGGGAAAGTCGCTGGGCGAAAGGTACGGGCGGGCAGGCAACTTGGAGAACAGGTAGAGGAAGCAATTGACCGGTGCGAGAAAGGTCGAGTGGTCGCTTAATTGACGGCCCAGCTTATGTCGCACCCGGCCACGCAGGTGTACATACGCAATGGAGACAACGTAGAGAGCAACAATGATGAGTTTCACGGGAATTCGTCACATGTCAGAAGAGTACAGGCTGCTCCTCCAGGCCGGGCCAGGGAGGGAAAATGCAGCACCTGAAATCACAATTCATTAACAGGCCCACGAGTGTCTTGGAGACCATTCGCATAGTGGCCAATGGCAGTTATTTTAGCCATAGATTGTAACCAAAGGTTAACTAAGAATTGTGAAAAGGTGTCTTCCAACTGTGTAGCCGCGCCACCTCGAAAGTGCGGTGGCGGGTATGCCGGGCTGCGATGCAGCCCGGGAAAGGAGCGGTTTGCCTCAGCCCAATGGCTGGTCATCCTTGCGTTCACGCCGGGTAAAACGGTCATCTTCCAGGGCGGAATATGCGACTGTCTTGCGGTGCGTCAGGACCAGATGACGAGCCAGCGCAATGAATATCCCCAGCAACAAACCACCCACCAGGCTCAACGCAACCACCAGGGCTTTCTTCGGTTTGACCGGGCTCAGTGGCTCTTGGGCACGCCGGTCAATCGTCACCAGTTTCAAGGCGCTCATGTCGATATTCAGGCCACGCAGGCGCGCCACTTCAGCACGCAAGGGCTCGACATCCTGCAGGAAAATATCTTCATTGCCCCGCCGCTTCATGACTTCGACCTGGCGATTGACCTCCAGCAACTGCAGTTCCTTGCCGATTTCCGCGATACGGCTGTTGGTGAAGTCATCACTGGTACGCTGCTGCAGGGCCGTGCGCTCGGCCTCAAGAGCCTCAGTACCGAGAAAGTACAAGGGGATCTGCTGGTTGTTGACCTCGGTGCGCATCACCTGGCTGGAACCGCTGCGACCTGCATCGGCCATGGACGAAGGTGTAGTCGGGCTCTTGATGCCCATGGATTTGGCAATCGAGATGGCTTCGCTCAACTCGGCCAGGCGGTTGGAGCGCTGCATTTTCATCTGCAGGCGCAGGGCACTGAGTTCATCTTCAAGCTGCGCGCGCTTGAGCTTGTCGCCCTCCAGCAGCTTGGCGATTTTTGACTCCTTGTCGGTGTCGTAATTGGCGCGCGCCGCATCAATCTTGCCTTTGAGCTCGGTGAGGCGGTTGTTGACGATCACCTTGAGATCGGCGCCCACCTGCTCGCGCTCTGCGGCAATGGCATAGTCGACAAAACCGTTGAGTATCGCGACGCCGTCCATGTCCGAGGGATATTGCAGTTCGAGGCGAATATAGCTGCTCAGGGAGTCCGCTTTCTTCGCGTCAGGCAAGATCAGCTTGATCGAATTGCGGTTGAACGCTTCGAAATTCTGCTCAAGGCTGCGCCCCGGTTCCTGAAACGCCTGGAACAATGTCGGGTTGGCCTTGAAGAAGCTCAGTCGCGCGTCGTACGAATCCAGTTGTGCGCCCACTTTGGCCAGCGCGTCCGTCGGCGGCAGCTTGTAGACCTCGGAACGATTGAGCGCATCCAACTCATTGATAGCTGCCGGCCGCAGCACGCTGCTGACCTGATACTCGCGGGGCGCAAACAGCGCATAACCCACACCCAAGACACCTGCAAAAAGCGTACAGCCGATTACCAGTTTCTTTTGCCGCCAGATCGAGTGGAACAGGTCAAATAAATCAATTTCATCAGACACCACGGAAGCTTGCACCTGGGGAGTTCTATTCAAAATGGGGACACCCTTCAAAAAGTGGACGCGGGCGGCCCACTACACAACAGATCTGAATAACCAACTGAAAATGCAGGGACAACGCCCTGAGCCAGGCTGATACGACACGAGGCAACTGCTATCTGACCATGCAGCCACTGAAAAAATCCCTACACCCTGAAGATTGTTTTCCTTGCAGCGAGATCAATGTCAGACATGGAATTATCAGCGTAGACGACATATCGACCTACATCGTCCTTACGATATGTCAAAATTGTTTCTGATGACGGGAAAAGTTCCATAACTACATATTTTTGAGACATTTCTCGCGAAATTGGTTAATTGATTATTTTAAAAATTAGTTTTGACTGAGAATGAGCCCGACCTGTATGCCCGATCAACCAAAGGACCTTTTCATGTCATCGACCTTATGTGACTCCACGGCGAGCCCTTGCGAAGTGGACAAACAGGCCCTGCAAGGTACCTGGGAGCAAATCGCCCTCGAAGACAGCGGCATCGCCAACCCGCCGGACGAACACAGTGCGCCTGGTGCGCTAACCACGATTGACGGTAATCAATTCCGGGTCACGACCCTGGACGGCAAGGTATTACTCAAGGGGCGTTTTACCCTTGACGCCACCACCACGCCCAAAAGCATCACCTGGATAGACGCCATAGGGGCCGACGCCGGCAAAAAACTGCCCGCGAGCTACACACTGGATAATGACCAGTTTGTTTTTATTGCGGCGGATGAAGGCATGCCACGACCGGTTCGTTTTAGTACGACACCCGGGCAGACAATGCGCACGTTCGTGCGCAGGGTTTGAGAGGATCAGGCTGCATGCGTTTTTGCGACAAGGTTTTCACAAACTCTTCACGTTTAGCGCGGTAGGTTAAACCCAACTCCTCTGATGAATCCCTCGGCCCGCCGCCCCAGCGGGCCTTTTTTTGCCTTCAGGCCGAGCGCTTGATGGCTGTCAGCGTGTAGCACATCGGCAACTGCGCCGACTGGTTCTCGTATTGATCGTAGAGCTCTTCGCGATTGGAGTGCGGGTACTCCTGCAAATGGCTGATCTGCAACCCTGCCGCGATGGCCGCGCTGACAATCTCCCCAAGGGTGTATACAAACCAGTAAGACGCCGCGACTGCACTATTGCTCGCCCCCTCATAGACAATTGCCTCGTGCTGCACAAAAGGCTCGCGGCGAAAATACGAGGTGACCGGTAGCATTGGATTGGCCGCTTCGGGGTCGAACACCTCCAGGAACGGATGGGTCTCGTAGATCACCAGCGTGCCCCCTTCTTTCAGGGTGCTGGCAACATGGCGCATGAACAGCGCGATATCCGGCATCCAGCTCAGTACGCCGATGGTGATCAGGGCGAGGTCAAACCGCCCTTGCAGGCGCTCGGGCAAATGATGAATATCGGCTTCGATAAACTCAGGCGAATGAGGTGACCGGCTGGCCAACTGCGCCGCCTGTGCCAGAAACGCATCGGACTGATCGACCCCGACCACGCTATTGGCGCCAAGGCCATACAGTGAGAGGCTCTCACGACCGTTATTGCAGCCCAGTTGCACCGCATCCCGGCCCTTGACACCGACCTGTAGTAACAAAGCGGTCAGCGTGGGATCCAGGCAGCTGAAGCCAGGTTCGCCAACAGCAGCCAGCAGGCTTTGCCAGTGATCGGTAGCTTTATGCAGTTCGGCGGATTCGTTCCAGGCCGCCTTGTTACTGGCGATAGCCTGTTGAGCAGACAGCGTGTCCATTGCGTCTCCAAACCATTGAACGTGCGCGACAGGATGGCAATGAGCGCCGTCAGAAAACAGAAGGTAGTTCGCCCCGCACCGATAGCCTCGCCATCCTTGAACCGGTAAAGAGCCATCACTGCAGGGCGAACGCTGAAAACTTAATCCACAGCCATTGGATGTTCAACTGTTATCAACCGTGTATCGGACAATCAATACAATTTCGATACAACTCGATGAATTTTGTAGAATTTATCGCCAAAACAGACAATCCAGGCACTCGTCGCCGACCGACACGCCTGCCTGTCATATAACTCACGCTTCACATATGCGACAATGCGCGCCAAATTCCAACATGCACCCCATATTTTCTGCTCGGCGACTGGGCTTCACGCCTTGATGTCGCTGTTGACGCATGCCCGTTGGCCCGGGCTCCGAATGGGTCCCGGCCCAAATAAGCGCACTCCAAGCTATTGATAGGTAAAGTAATTGATCTCCACAGCTAACATCACCATGCAGTTCGGCGCCAAGCCACTGTTTGAGAACGTCTCGGTCAAGTTCGGCGCCGGTAACCGTTATGGTTTGATCGGTGCCAACGGTTGCGGCAAGTCGACCTTCATGAAAATCCTCGGTGGCGACCTCGATCCGTCCGGCGGCCAGGTCATGCTGGAGCCGAACGTGCGCCTGGGCAAGCTGCGCCAGGATCAGTTCGCCTACGAAGAATTCAACGTGATCGACACCGTGATCATGGGTCACGAAGAGCTGTGGAAGGTCAAGGCCGAGCGCGATCGCATCTACTCTCTGCCAGAAATGAGTGAAGAAGACGGCATGGCCGTGGCCGAGCTGGAAACCGAGTTCGCTGAAATGGACGGCTACACCGCCGAATCCCGTGCCGGCGAATTGCTGCTGGGCCTGGGTATCGGCATCGAGCAGCACTTTGGCCCGATGAGCGAAGTATCTCCAGGCTGGAAGCTGCGCGTATTGCTGGCCCAGGCGCTGTTCTCGGATCCGGAAGTGTTGCTGCTCGACGAACCGACCAACCACCTGGACATCAACACCATCCGCTGGCTGGAAAACGTCCTGACCCAGCGTAACAGCCTGATGATCATCATCTCTCACGACCGTCACTTCCTGAACAGCGTGTGCACGCACATGGCTGACCTGGACTACGGCGAGTTGCGCCTGTTCCCAGGCAACTATGACGAGTATATGACCGTGGCGACCCAGTCCCGCGAGCAGTTGCTGTCGGACAACGCCAAGAAGAAGGCGCAGATCTCCGAACTGCAATCGTTCGTCAGCCGCTTCTCGGCCAACGCCTCGAAAGCCAAGCAGGCCACTTCCCGCGCCAAGGCCATCGACAAGATCCAACTGGCCGAGGTCAAGCCTTCGAGCCGTGTGAGCCCGTTCATCCGCTTCGAACAGACCAAGAAGCTGCACCGCCAGGCGGTCATCGTCGAGCGCATGGCCAAAGGCTTTGACGGCAAGACGCTGTTCAAGGACTTCAGCTTCCAGGTTGAAGCCGGCGAGCGCGTGGCGATCATCGGCCCGAACGGTATCGGCAAGACCACCCTGCTGCGCACCCTGGTCAACGAACTGACCCCGGACGCCGGTAGCGTGAAATGGACCGACGCGGCCGAGCTGGGCTACTACGCCCAGGACCACGCTCACGACTTCGAAGACGACGTCACGCTGTTCGACTGGATGGGCCAGTGGGCCCAGGGCGAACAAGTGATCCGTGGCACCCTGGGGCGCATGCTGTTCTCCAACGACGAGATCCTCAAGTCGGTCAAGGTCATCTCCGGTGGCGAACAAGGCCGCATGCTGTTCGGCAAGCTGATCCTGCAAAAGCCCAACGTGCTGGTCATGGACGAACCGACCAACCACTTGGACATGGAATCCATCGAAGCGCTGAACCTGGCGCTGGAGAACTACCCGGGCACGCTGATCTTCGTCAGCCACGACCGTGAGTTCGTATCGTCCCTGGCCACCCGCATCATCGAGCTGAGCCCAAGCGGCGTGATCGACTTCAGCGGCACCTATGACGACTACCTGCGTAGCCAGGGTGTGGTGTTTTAAGGGCTGCCAATAGCGGTTAGCCACATGCAGCAAGTAAAAGCCCCGCCAGCAGTGACGGGGCTTTTTACATTGACGGAAATTACGCTGCTGATAGATCGTTAGCCTGCTTCCTTTTCTCCCCAGCCCTTGCCATGATGCGTTCACCGCCCTGCCGCGAATGAGCCTCCATGCCTGCCGCTCCCAGCTCCCTGTCGATCACCCTGCAGATCGTCTCCATCGTCTTCTATACCTTTATTGCGTTCATCTGCATCGGCCTGCCGATTGCGGTGATTCCCGGCTACGTCCACGAACAGTTGGGCTTTAGCGCCGTCGTGGCAGGTGTGACGATCGGTTCGCAGTACCTGGCCACCCTCCTCAGCCGCCCCATGGCCGGGCGCATGTCGGACAACGTCGGCACCAAGCGTGCGATCGTGCTCGGCTTGAGCGGCATCCTGCTCAGCGGTGTCTTGACCTTTTTCGCCACTCTGCTGCAAAGCCTGCCCAGCCTGAGCCTGGGGGTTCTGATTGTCGGCCGCGTATTGCTCGGTGTAGCCCAGGGCCTGATCGGCGTGGGTACCATCAGTTGGTGCATGGGCCAGGTCGGCGCCGAACACACCGCTCGCTCCATTTCGTGGAACGGTATTGCGTCCTATGGCGCCATCGCCATTGGCGCACCGCTGGGCGTGGTGATGGTTGCGCAATACGGCTACAACAGTCTCGGTATCGCCCTGGCGCTGTTGGCTGCGCTGGGCCTGGTGCTGATTCGCAAAAAGCCCTCGGTGCCGGTGGTGCGCGGCGAGCGCCTGCCGTTCTGGGCGGTGTTCGGGCGAATTGCGCCGTTTGGCGCCAGCCTGTGCCTGGCCTCCATTGGTTATGGCACTTTGACCACCTTCATTACCTTGTTCTACCTCAGTCGCGGCTGGATCGGCGCCGCCTGGTGCCTGACGGTGTTTGGCATCTGCTTTATCCTGTCGCGCCTGCTGTTTATCTCCAGCATCAACCGCTTCGGCGGCTTTCGCGCAGCGATTGCCTGCATGACCCTGGAAACCATCGGCCTGGTCCTGCTGTGGCTCGCACCGTCTCCTGGCATCGCCCTGATCGGCGCCGGCCTCACCGGCTTTGGCCTGTCCCTGGTGTATCCGGCATTGGGCGTCGAAGCCATCAAGCAGGTGCCCAACAGCAGCCGGGGCGCCGGGCTGAGTGCCTATGCGGTGTTTTTTGATCTGGCGCTGGCGATTGCCGGGCCATTGATGGGCGCGGTGGCGCTGAACCTGGGTTATTCATGGATCTTCTTCTGCGCGGCCCTACTGTCCGTCACGGGCCTGGGCCTGAGCTTGCTGTTGATGCGCCGGGCCTACTGATCGGCGGTCTGCATGCCGGCCCGCGAGTGCTGGCCGAGGGTGCGACTGAAAAACCGCCCGGCCTCGGAAATCAGGTCGCGGTGAATGCCCTCACGGTCCACCCCGTCGGCATCCGTACACAGCGCCGGCATCAGCGCCAGTTGCTCGTCATCGCACGGAGCCATGAAGATAAAGTGCCCAGCCCCAGCCAACAGTTTAAAGTCCGGTGGCTGCGGCAGTTTGCGCGCCAGGGCGGCAGCGTTTTTATCCACGGCCACTAGCTTGTCGCCATCACCGCTGTAGAGCAGCACCGGGACATGCACGTCGCCCAAGGTGTGCCGACCAAACATCAGACTCAGCGGTGCCATCAGCATCAACGCATGGATCCGTGGATCGGACTGGGGTTGCAGGTCATCGCGGTCGACCACCAGCTCACCCTTGGTCGTACAGGCATCATGGTCTTCGGGACGCTCCTGGCAATAACGGCGCAAACGCTCGAAGTCCGGCTTGGCCCCGGCCAGGATCAACGCCGTTTCCCCGCCCGCCGAATAGCCAATCACCCCCACCTGGTCCTCATTGACGAATGGCGACAGCATCGGGTCGCCAAGGGTGGCGGTAATCGCTGTGGAAATCTGGATCGGCCGCCCATACAGATTGCTCAAGGTACCCAGGCGGCTGTGGTCTTTGTAGTTGTCGCCCGGATGCAGCACCGCCACCACCACAAAACCCTTGCGCGCCAGCGACGTCGCCAGGTCATGCAAGGCCAGGGGCGTGCCGGTATTGCCGTGGGACAGCATCAACAGCGGAAAGCGGCCAATGGCGACCTTGGCGTCCTCCGTGGCGGCAACACGATACGCCCCCACCTGACTGATATGTTCCTGGCCTGTGGATGGGTAAAAGGCGATGGCTTTCATCGGCCGCAAATCCAGCGGGTCGAGAAAGCTCATCCGGTGATAGCCCACACTCCAATGAGGGTGCGGCGCCACCGCAGCCTGCACCGAAACGAGGCCGCCGAGCAGGGAAACCAGCAAGACTGCACAAAGACGCATCATGGGGGATGTCCACCTGTGCTGCGTGAAGCCTGGGAGTCGGCTCAGGCCCGGGCGGTATGGCTCTGCACTGCATAACCTGCGCCAGATTCGCCCGTTCAAAACAGAAAACTCCGTATTCCGCTGGCTTTCAGGCCATCAGAATACAGAGTTTAGGCGTCTCGAATCAGATTGATAGCGAGCCGCGGTGAAATTTACAGCGTACTTACGCAGCGATGAACAGCTGCTCGCTGATCACGGCGTTGGCATCGTTCAGCGCCTTGCTGCGCACTTCGTCACCGTAGGCCAGGCCATGGGCGCGCACGAACTCGACATCGGTGATACCGAGGAAACCCAGCAACACTTTCAAGTAGTCTTCGTGCGCCACACCGGTAGGTTGGCCAGCGTGCAGGCCGCCGGCGGTGGAGACCACGATGACTTTTTTGTTGCCGCACAGGCCTTCAGGGCCGGCTTCGGTGTAGCGGAACGTCTGGCCGGCGACGGCAATGCGGTCGATCCAGGCTTTGAGCTGGGTTGGGATGGTGAAGTTGTACATCGGCGCTGCGATGACCACCGCGTCAGCCGCCAGGAACTCAGCCAGGGTCGAGGCGCTCAGGTCGGCTTCGTGCTTCTGTACCGCATCACGCAGCTCGGCAGCGGTGCCCAGGGCGCCCAGGGTAATCCCGGAAAAGTGGTTGATCCCTTCGCTGGCCAAGTCGCGGTAGGTCACGTCCACACCCGGCTCGGCTGCCTGCCAGGCCTTGACCACTTCGCGGCTCAACTGACGGGACACCGAGTTGTCGCCCAAGATGCTGGAATCGATATGCAAGAGTTTCATGTGGGATCTCCAAGTGAGGACCGCCACCGGGCGATCTGATGGAGAGAATCCTACAGATCAATCCAATAGCCGATTAGCCGGTTAAAATGCGATAGTTCGTCCCACTGACAGGACAATAGGCTCAACATGCAAGACCTCAATGACCTCTACTATTTCGCCAAGGTGGTGGAAGCCGGCGGCTTCGCGGCGGCAGGCCGACTGCTGGGGATTCCCAAGTCACGGCTGTCGCGGCGTATTGCCGAACTGGAAGAACGCCTCGGCGCCCGCTTGTTGCAGCGCACCACCCGGCAATTGACCCTGACCGCCGTCGGCGAACGCTACCTGGGGCATTGCCAGGCGATGCTGCTGGAAGCGGAAATGGCCGACGAAGCCGTGGCCAACATGTCCAGCGAGCCCCGGGGCCGCCTGCGGGTCAGTTGCCCGGTGGGCCTAGCCCACGAAATTTTACCGACCGTCGTAGCGCAATTCCTGGCGGCGCACCCGTTGGTGCAACTTGAAATGATGCTGGTCAATCGCCGCGTCGACCTGGTGGCCGAGGGCGTAGACGTGGCCTTGCGTGTACGCGAACTGGGGGATGAAGATCCGCTGCTGGTGACCCGCCGCCTGCGCCAGGCCCAGACGGCCATGGTCGCCAGCCCCGAGTTTGTGCGTGAGCACCCGGTCAACTCCCCGGCCGACCTCAAGCAACTGCCCGTGCTCGGCGCACTGGAAGCCGACCGCATGGTCCACCTGCGCATGCTCGACCCAGCAGGCAATGCCACCGACCTGGTGCTGGAGGCACGCCTGGGCATCGACGACTTCCTGGTGCGCAAGGCCAGCGCCCTCGCCGGCCTGGGCTTTACCGTGCTGCCGATGATGTATTGCGAGCAAGAACTGGAAAGTGGCCAGTTGGTGCAACTGCTGCCTGAATGGTCATTGCCCGGTGGCTGGCTGCAAGCGGTGTACCCGCACCGGCGCGGCGTATCGCCAGCGATCCGTGCCTGGATCGACTTCCTGGCCCATGCCTTCAACAATTGCGGGGAACGACTGCTATGAGTACGCGGATCATGACCGAAGCCGACGTCGTCCAGTTCTGCCTGGGTTTGCCCGGTGCGCGGGAAGATTACAAGTGGGGCGGCGTACGGGTGTTCTCGATTGCCGGCAACAAGATGTTCGCCTTGCAGAACCTGCGGGGTGATTCCCTGGCGTTCAAGGTCGACAAGGAACTGTTCCTCGGCCACGTGGACCGCCCGGGAATCCACCCTGCGCCGTACCTGGCGCGGGCGCAGTGGATCATCATGCAAGCGCCCTACCCGCTGGGCGGCGAGGAGCTACGTGGTTTGTTGCAACGCTCCCACCAGTTGGTGGTGAGCAAACTCCCCAAGCGCACGCAGATTGGGCTGAGGCTGGAAGAATAAGGTTCCCTGTAGGAGCTGGCTTGCCAACTCCTACAGGGTTGGCTATCTAGAAGACAGACAGCAGCGTGCCGCCAAGAAACAACTGATCGATCCAGAACACCTGGTGCAACAATACAATCAGCCAGAACACCACCTGATACGACACCTTGCGCGTCTTGTGGCGAAACACCTGCTGGGCGATCAACGCACCCGGCCAGCCACCGGCCAGTTCCATGGCATGCAGGATCTTCTCCGGGGTGCGCCAACTGTCGCTCTGGGCCTTGCGCTTGTCGCTCCAGTACAGGCAAAACGTCACCACGCTGACCAGGCCATAGGCCGCCAGCGGGATCAGCGACACCCCGCGATACGCCAGCAGTGCCGCGCCAAACAGCGGCACGGCACACAACAGCACAAACACCAGGGCCTTGGATCGCAGATGCTGGATTGTGTTGCGGGGCATGTTCATCAAGCCTTGGCCGCCGCCCAGTCAATCCAGCCGAACTGCCAGGTGGCCAGGATCAGCAGACCGAATGCAATCCGATACCAGGCAAACACCGCGTAGCTGTGGCTGGCGATGAACTTGAGCAAACCGCGCACCGCAATCATCGCGAAAATGAACGAGACCACGAAGCCGACGGCAAACACCGGCAGGTCCGCAGGCTGGAACAGTTCACGGTACTTGTAGCCCGAATACACTGCCGCACCGACCATGGTCGGCATCGCCAGGAAGAATGAGAATTCGGTGGCCGTCTTGCGCGACAGGCCAAACAACAGGCCGCCAATAATGGTCGCGCCGGAACGCGACGTACCCGGAATCATTGCCAGGCACTGGGCAAAGCCCACTTTCAAGGCGTCTTTCCAGGTGATGTCATCCACCGTTTCAGCATGGATTTGATGCTCGCGGCGCTCGGCCCACAACATGATCACCCCGCCGATCACCAGCGCGGTGGCCACGGTGATCGGGTTGAACAGGTATTCATGGATCAGGTCGGCGAAAATCACCCCCAACACCACCGCCGGCATGAACGCGATCAGCAGGTTGATGGTGAAGCGCTGCGCATTACGCTGGGTCGGCAGGCCGATTACCACGTCGAGAATCTTGCGTCGGAACTCCCAGACCACCGCCAGGATCGCACCCAGTTGAATGATGATGTTGAACGCCATGGCGCGTTCGCCACCGAAGTCGAGCAAGTCGGCGACGATGATCTGGTGCCCGGTACTGGAGATCGGCAAGAACTCCGTCAGCCCTTCGACAATGCCAAGTATCAGTGCCTGAAAGGCGGTCCAAAGATCCATTATTCCCCCAAAAGGTCATGCGACGGCATGCCTCGTTGATATTTTCTAGGTGTTCACTAACGATGAGCACGCTGCAAGGCCGCGCGCAGGATCAAGGCTGAACTGCAGAATTTGTGTGAAAAATCAGGCAGGACTCAGGTTTTTTGATTCCGGGCCGAAAGCCTATCAGACAAGCCCGAATTGCGCTTCGCGTTATCACTGGCCGATCAATGCAGCACTGACAATTATAAGAACGCGGAGTGACATGACTATGAATAGTTTGCGCAATATGTCGATCAGCCGGCGCCTCTGGATGATCCTGATAGTCGCCGTGTTGATGTTGCTGACCCTGGGTTTGCTGATGCTCAAGCAGATCCACGACGATCTCTACCAGGCCAAGAGCCAGCAGACCCAGCATGTGGTGCAGACCGCCAGCGGGATTCTGAATTTTTATCACGGCCTCGAAACCACCGGCGTACTGACCCGCGAAGCCGCGCAGAAGCAAGCCCTGAGTGTGGTACGCGGCCTGCGCTACGACCAGGACGACTACTTCTGGATCAATGACCTGACGCCGGTAATGATCATGCACCCGGCCAACCCCAAGCTCGACGGCCAGAACCTCTCGGCCATCCGCGATCCGGACGGTTTTGCGGTGTTCAACGAATTTGTCACCCTGGCCAAGGCCAAGGGCGCCGGCATGGTCGACTACCGCTGGCCGAAACCCGGCGCGGATGCACCGGTGGCCAAGACCTCCTATATCCAGTTGTTCGAACCCTGGGGCTGGATCATTGGCTCCGGCGTCTACGTGGATGATGTGCAGGCGCAGTTCCGTGGCCAGGTGTGGCAAGCCTCCCTCGTCGGCCTGGGCATTGCACTGATCATGGCCCTGCTGGTGGTGCTGATTGCCCGCAGCATCGTGCGCCCACTGCAGGAAGCGGTACACGCCATGGCCAATATCGCCAGCGGCGAAAGCGACCTGACCCGCAGCCTCGACACCCACGGCCAGGACGAAGTCACCCAACTGTCCCGGCACTTCAATACGTTCACCGCCAAACTGCGCCAGGTGGTCAGCCAGTTGCAGGTCTGCGCCAATGCCCTGGGCCAGTCGTCCGCCGAACTGGGCAGCAACGCCAGCCAGGCCCATGACCGCAGCCAGCAGCAGTCCCAGCAGATGGAGTTGGTGGCCACCGCGATCAATGAGGTGACCTACGGCGTGCAGGACGTGGCCAAGAATGCCGAACACGCCGCCAGCGAAATGCGCGACGCCCAGACCCAGGCCGAACAGGGCCAGGTGAATATCGACGGCAGCCTGCAACAGATCGATGCACTGTCCGGCACCATCAGCCAGGCCGTGGATGTCATCCGCACCTTGTCCACCGAAAGCACACAGATTGGCGGCGTACTGGAGGTGATTCGCTCGATTGCCGACCAGACCAACCTGCTGGCCCTCAACGCCGCCATCGAGGCGGCCCGCGCCGGCGAACAGGGTCGCGGCTTTGCCGTGGTGGCCGACGAAGTACGCCTGCTGGCCCAGCGCACGCAGAAATCCACCGCCGAGATCCAGAGCATGATCGAACGCCTGCAAGGGCATTCCGAAGCCGCGGTCAAGGTCATCAGCGACAGTCACCAGGCTTCGCAACTGACCATCGAACAAGCCGGCCAGGCGGGCGCCAGCCTGACCGCCATTGGCCAGGCCCTGCGCAACCTCAACGGCCTCAACGCCTCGATTGCCAGCGCGACCCTGCAACAAGCCCATGTAGTGGAAGACATCAACCAGAACGTGACCCAGGCGGCCGGCCTGTCCCACAGCACCGCGCTGGCGGCACAGCAATCGAGCGTGGCCAGTGTGCATTTGAAGGACTTGAGCGAAGAGCTCAACAGCCTGCTGCGCCAATTCAAGGTTTAGATGCGGGCAAGCCCTGTAGGAGCGAGCTTGCTCGCGAAGCACTTGAAAGCGCCGCGTTTACCCAGCGAATACGCGTTATCGTTGACGTCCTTCGCGAGCAAGCTCGCTCCTACACAATGTCGCCAAAGCCGCCGCGGCCACAACAGGATTTTACCCGGGAGGTTGGGTACAATCGCCCTCCTCTTCGACTCTTCCAAGGAATCCCATGTCCGGGCTTGAACTGTTTGCCGCCGCGCTGGGGGTGATTGCCGTCTGGCTGACAGTCAAACAGAACCCATGGTGCTGGCCAATCGGCCTGGTCATGGTGCTGCTGTACACCTGGGTGTTCTTCGAAGTGAAGCTGTATTCCGACATGCTGCTGCAAGTGGTCTATGCCGGCCTGCAAGTCTACGGCTGGTGGCAATGGACGCGCGCGGGTGAAGTGCGGCAAGGGCGGCAGGTCACCAGCCTCGGCACCCCATCGATCCTCCTGAGCCTGGCCATTGGCGCAACCGGCAGCCTGTTGCTGGGCGCCGCCATGGCGCATTGGACCGATGCCGCACAACCCTGGCTGGATGCTGCGCTGACCGGTTTCAGCCTGGTGGCGCAAATGTGGATGGCGCAAAAACGCGTGCAATGCTGGGCGCTGTGGATCGTGGTCGATGTGATTTTTGTCGGCCTGTTTGTCTACAAAGGGCTGTACCTGACAGCGGCACTCTACGCCTTGTTCACCGTGATAGCCGTGCAGGGCTGGCGGGAATGGCGTGCTGACCCGGCGCTGCGCACATGAAGGTGCTGGTGATGGCCGGCCCCGAGTCCAGCGGCAAAAGCTGGTTGGCCGAGCAATTACAGGCGCATTTCGGTGCGGTGCTGGTGGGGGAATACGTGCGGTATTTCATCGACCACTACCAGCGTGATACCACCCTGGCAGACATCCCCGAAATCGCCCGAGGCCAATTGGCCTGGGAGGATGCGGGCCGTGCCCAAGCGCCAGAGCTGTTGATCCTCGATACCAACCTGCTGACCAACAAGCTATGGAGCCTGACGCTGTTTGGTGATGCCCCCGCGTGGCTCGACGACGCGCTGCTGGCACGCCATTACGACCTGCATCTGCTGCTGTCGCCCGAAGGCATTGGCTGGACCGCCGATGGTCAGCGCTGCCAGCCGAACCTGGCTGACCGCCAAGCGTTCTTCCAGGCCAGCCGCGACTGGCTGGAGCAGCATCACCAGCCGTACCGGGTGCTGGGTGGGGATTGGCAAGCGCGGCATGACCAGGCCTTCGCAGCGGTGACGCAACTGCTCGCCGAATAAATCCCCTACTCGTGGATCACCTGCCGTTGATACTGCGGATCCGCCTTGATCTGTTGTTCAGTAAACGGCAATGGGCTGAGTTTTTTCTCGGAGAAGGCCTGGGTCTGGTCCTTGAAATACGGCGACGCCGGGTCGCTGGACAGTGAGAACGCCAATACCCCTTCAGCCTTCGGCCCGTTGTCGTCAAAGGTGACGATCTGCAAGTAACTGCTGCCGCTGACCACCTCACGCTTGCCATCTGCCCTGGGCACGCTTTGCATCGCGTTGTAGATCCCAAGTTCCTGCGGACCACCATGCATCGGGGTGTTGCCCGACACCTGGATATCGCCCCAACGAGTGCCTGCCTTCAACCCCAGCTCGGTCACCTGTGCGACTGACGCCAGCATCGCTTCACGCAACGCCTTGGCCACCTCCGGTCGCTCGATGGCGAGCCCCCGTGGCGTGGTTTGCGCGCTGCGCGGGTCAAACGCGACACGCCATACATCCGGCACTTGCTGCATCTGCTCCAGTACGTGGATGAAATGCACCAGGCCCAGGCCGCTGTCGAGATTGGCCTTCTGGTCCCAGTCCTTGAGATGGGTACACAGGGTGTTCAAGGATGCATCCGTCTGTTGTGCGCAGAACTTGAGCAAGTCCGGCATCACCTGATCGGCCAGATACACCTGGTTGTCCAGCACCATGTGTTGCAGGTCAGCGCTACT
Source organism: Pseudomonas sp. 25 R 14 (assembly GCF_900004755.1). Lineage (NCBI taxonomy): Bacteria > Pseudomonadati > Pseudomonadota > Gammaproteobacteria > Pseudomonadales > Pseudomonadaceae > Pseudomonas > Pseudomonas sp. 25 R 14. Next base: position 115,143 of record NZ_CVTS01000039.1, read on the forward strand.
GATCGGCTGCTTGTCCAGGTCCTGCAAACGCTGCAAGGCAAAACGCGCACGCGCGCCCAGAGCAATCTGATCCTGGCTGATGACCGGCGAGTAACCGGTCAACGGCGCCTTGGGGTTGGCCATCCAGGCCGAATCGTTGGAGTGCTGCACATAGTCCTTGCGCTCCAGTTGCGGCAGTTGGTCCGCCGGAAAAATCCCCGGCTGCGCCGCACGCGGGTCAATGTCCCAGGCGCAGGCACTGTGGGCACCGTCGAGCACGATCAGTTGCAGGCCGGCACGCGGGTCACTGCATTGCTGCAGTTTTTTCGCACTGACGTTGGGCACCACCGACAGGTTCATATACAGGCTCTGCCCCTGGTCGTCCGCCGCCAGGGTGTTGACCCACGGAATGCCTTGCAGGGTGTGCACCGAGGCCTGCAAGTCCTTGAGGCTGCGGGCCTGGTTCATCGCGTACCACTGGTGCAGCACACGGTCGTTGCCCAGGTTGGCATCGCGCAGGCTGAAAGCGTATTGCCCGTTCCAGTCAAGCTTGCCTGGCCATTGCACCACCGGCCCGAACTGCGAACTGTAGACCGTTTGAGTGTGAGGCTTAGCGCCCTTGACCTGCACCGTTACCTGGGTTTTCTGCATGGGGATCGACTTGCCATCGAGCAGGTACCGGGTCGGGTCTTTCGGGTCCAGGGTCAAGCGGTACAAGGTGAAGTGCTTGGACGTATCGACCGTGTGCGTCCAGGCCACATGCTGGTTGAAACCAATGTTGACCACCGGCAGGCCCGGCAAGGCGGCGCCCATCACGTCCAACTGGCCAGGAATGGTCAGGTGCATCTGATAAAAGCGCATGCCGCCAATCCACGGGAAATGCGGGTTGGCCAACAACATGCCGCGCCCGTTGAACGAACGTTCACCGCCCACCGCCACGGCATTACTGCCGCGATCCAGGGTGAAGCGTTGCTGATTCAACGTGGCGACCTCAAACGCCCGCGCACGACCCTGCACCGCCACGCCAGGCTGGGGCGGCGTCGCCCCTGCCAACGCCTCGGCGAATTGCCCCACACCGCCTTCCACCAACAGCCGTCGGGTCAACTTCACCAGATCTGCGGTATTGATCGGCCGCACCCAGGCGCCCTGGCACTGCATCGGCCGCCCCGTTGCCCCGCGCTCCTGAAGATAACGGTTGTACCCCGCCACATACCCCTCAAGACGCTGCTGCACCTGCGGGGTCTGCGCCTTCCAGAAAGCCGCCACCGCCTGGGGGGTGTTGAGCCAGGTAAAAAACACATCGCTGGTCAGGTTGTTACGCTCTTCCAGGGTCGCCTGCTCGGCGCCGAAATAGCGGGCACGCTGACCATTGACCGTCACCACTTCGTTGGCCAGCAGGCACAGGTTGTCCTGCGCATAGGCATAGCCGATGCCATACCCCAGGCCACGCTCATCGCTGGCACGGATATGCGGGATACCAAAAGCAGTGCGGCGGATATCAGCGCTCATCGCACCCGCCTGCACTTCGCTCACCTGGCGAGCCGTCGCACACAGGCTCACCCCCAGCAACACACCCGCCACGCACACCCTGGACAACCCGTTGGAAATAATCACGCAGACCCCATCATCAAGCCAAATTAAACGCCCAAGGCGAAGCCGGCCTGCCAGCGCCAACCCACCGATAGAGACGTAAAAAATCGAGAAAATTTAGTCTGCGTGCCGATTATTTCCAGGCACCAGGAATGTGACAGCGCTGTTACTGACAAAATTTATACACATTGGACTTCATGATTTGCGCCGCTCATACGTCTTATTACTTAGAGAGCACCATCATTTTCCTGATCAGGCTCTGATAAGGAGTTTTTGCATGTACAACCCGCAACTGCCCACGGACGGACATTCTATGGCCCACGACGCCGCTTTTGGCCCGGGTAACCAAGCCTTCGCCAAGGCACCCGAGCATCAAGGCAACCAACGCATCCGGCATTTGCTCAAGTGTTTTGGGTTGCGTACCAGCCTGATCCGGCTGAAGGTGATCGACGCCCTGCTCACCGCCGCCGACAACGGCCGCACGCTGGGTGTACGGGGTGTGCACAGCCATTTGCTGGAGCTGGGCATCCCGTTATCGTTCTTGAGTGTGCGCGAGGTGCTCAAGCGCCTGTGCAGCGAGGGTGTGATCACCCTCAACAACGACAAAAGCTACAGCCTCCATGAAGAGGCCGCCAAGGTACTGGCCGCCGGCGCCTGACTCAACGGCCAGGCTTGACCTTGCGGCGCATGATGCCGTTGATCACGACCACGATTACCGCCACGGCAATGGCGATGTATTGGAACGTCTTCTCACTGATGGCGCCAGTGTTCTGCAAATAGGACAGGCCAAACATCGTGCCGAGGACGACCAGCGAAATCAGAATCGAGTAAATCAAGCGTTGCTTCTGGGTCATGACGGGTTCCTGAAACCTGAAAATTGGGGCTCATGTTACAGGCGATGAAACGCTTTGGCACCCGCGCACATGCCCTTGTAGGCGCGAGCTTGCTCGCGAAGAACGTCAGAACACCGCGTTTTATCAGGCAGTACGCGTTATCGTTGACGTTTTTCGCGAGCAAGCTCGCGCCTACAAAGGGCAAGATCGGCAGGTTATTTGTCTTTGAATTCGGGCGCGCGCTTGGCGACGAATGCTGCCATGCCTTCCTTCTGATCCTGGGTGGCAAAGGCCGCGTGGAACACCCGGCGTTCAAAGCGCACACCTTCCGACAGGCTGACCTCGAAGGCGCGGTTCACGCTTTCCTTGACCATCATGCTGATCGGCACCGATTTACTGGCGATCAGCGCAGCGACCTTCAGCGCCTCTTCCAGCAGTTCGTCCGACGGCACGATCCGCGCCACGACGCCACAACGCTCGGCCTCCACCGCATCGATAAAGCGCCCGGTCAGGCACATTTCCATGGCCTTGGCCTTGCCTACCGCGCGAGTCAAGCGCTGGGTGCCGCCCATGCCCGGCAGCACGCCGAGGTTGACTTCCGGCTGGCCAAACTTGGCGTTGTCACCGGCCAGGATAAAATCGCACATCAAGGCCAGCTCGCAACCGCCGCCCAGGGCAAAGCCGTTGACTGCGGCAATGATCGGCTTGCGTCGGTTAGCCACGCGATCACTGTCGCTGAACAGGTCGTCGAGGTAGATCTGCGGGTAGGTCAGCTCGGCCATTTCCTTGATATCGGCACCGGCGGCAAAGGCTTTTTTCGAACCGGTCAACACAATGCAGCCAATCTCGGGGTTGGCTTCCAGGCTGTCCAGGGCCTGGTTCACTTCACTGACCAGTTGCGCGTTCAAGGCGTTCAGGGCCTCGGGGCGATTGAGGGTAATCAGCCCGACACGGCCTTGAACGTCGAGCAAAATGGTTTGGTAACTCATCGATCCGTTCCTCTTCAAAGATTGCGCGAAATGACCATGCGCTGAATATCACTGGTGCCTTCATAAATCTGGCAGACCCGCACATCACGGTAGATCCGCTCCAGCGGGAAGTCGCTCAGGTAACCGTATCCGCCCAGGGTTTGCAAGGCGGCAGAACAGACTTTCTCGGCCATTTCCGAGGCGAACAGCTTGGCCATGGACGCCTCCACCAGCGCGGGCCGACCACTGTCGCGCAGGGCCGCGGCGTAATGCACCATCTGCCGGGCCACGGCGATCTGGGTGGCCATGTCTGCCAGGCGAAACGCCACGGCCTGATGCTCGATCAGGGCCTTGCCAAAACTCTCACGCTCACGCGCGTAGTCACGAGCGGCTTCAAACGCCGCGCGGGCCATGCCCACCGATTGCGAGGCAATGCCCACGCGGCCGCCCTCCAGATTGGCCAGGGCAATCCGGTACCCCTCACCCTCTTCGCCCAGGCGGTTGGCCACTGGCACCTTCACATCCTCAAACAGGATCTGGCAGGTATCGGATGCATGTTGGCCAAGCTTGTCCTCGACCCGCGCCACCGTGTAGCCAGGCGAGTCGGTCGGCACGATAAACGCGCTGATCCCGCGCTTGCCGGCCGCCGGGTCCGTCACGGCAAACACAATCACCACCCCGGCGTTCTGCCCGGACGTGATGAACTGCTTGCAGCCATTGAGCACGTAGTGATCGCCCTCAAGGCGGGCACGGGTTTTCAGGCTGCTGGCGTCAGACCCGGCCTGGGGCTCGGTCAGGGCGAATGCACCGAGCATTGCGCCGCTGGCCAGGGGCTTGAGGAACTGCTCTTTCTGCTGGTCATTGCCGAACTTGAGGATCGGTACGCAACCGACCGAGTTGTGCACGCTCATGATGGTCGAGCACGCGCCATCCCCCGCTGCGACTTCTTCCAGGGCCATGGCATAGGCCAGGTAACCGGTGTCGCAACCGCCCCACTGTTCCGGCACGAGCATGCCGAAAAAGCCCAGCTCGGCCATTTCAGCAATGGCCTCCTTGGGAAAACGGTGCTCGCGGTCCCACTCGGCAGCGAACGGTTTCAGTCGTTCCTGGGCAAATTGCCGGGCCGCGTCGCTGATTTGCAGTTGTTCGTCATTGGGCAACATATCAATTCCTTAATCCAGGCACTCGACAGCCATGGCCGTAGCTTCGCCGCCACCGATGCAGATTGCCGCGACACCGCGCTTGAGGCCTTTCTGGCGCAGGGCCGAGAGCAGGGTCACAAGGATGCGTGCGCCCGATGCGCCAATCGGATGCCCCAGGGCGCAAGCGCCACCGTGAACGTTGACCTTGTCGTGGGGGATTTCCAGTTTGCTCATGGTGACCAGGCTGACCACGGCAAAGGCTTCGTTGATTTCAAACAGGTCGACATCGCCCAGGCTCCAGCCGGTCTTGCTCAACAATTTACGGATCGCCCCCACCGGCGCCACCGGAAACAGCCCAGGCTCATCGGCAAACGCGGCGTGACCATGGATCACCGCCAACGGCTTGAGCCCACGCTGCTGTGCTTCACTCTGGCGCATCATGAGCAAGGCTGCCGCGCCATCGGAGATCGAACTGGAGTTGGCCGCCGTCACCGTACCGCCTTCGCGAAACGCTGGCTTGAGAGTGGCGATCTTGTCCAGCCTGGCCTTGGGCGGCTGCTCGTCGTCAGTGATGGTTTTTTGTTCCTTGCCCACGGTGACCTGCACCGGGACGATCTCGGCGCTGAAGCTGCCAGCCTTGATCGCCTGTTGCGCACGGGTCAGCGAGGCAATGGCAAATGCGTCCTGGGCTTCACGGGTGAAGCCATTGGCCTCGGCGCAATCTTCGGCAAAAGTGCCCATCAGGCGACCCTTGTCATAGGCGTCTTCGAGGCCGTCGAGGAACATATGGTCGAGAACCCGGCCATGGCCCATGCGGTAGCCACTGCGCGCACGGTCCAGCAGATACGGCGCGTTGGACATGCTCTCCATGCCGCCGGCGATCACCACTTGCACGCTGCCGGCCAGCAGCGAGTCATGGGCAAGAATCGCCGCTTCCATGCCTGACCCGCACATCTTGTTGAGGGTGGTGCAGCGCGTCGACTTATCCAGCCCGGCGCCCAGTGCAGCCTGGCGGGCCGGGGCCTGACCGAGGCCTGCGGGCAGTACGCAACCGAACAGCACTTCATCCACTGCGTCAGTGGCGATACCGGCGCGCTCGACAGCGGCGCGAATCGCAGCGGCGCCCAGTTGCGGCGCGGTCAGGCCCTTGAGGTCGCCCTGAAAGCCGCCCATGGGGGTGCGCACGGCGCTGACGATAACAATCGGATCGTGGAGCTGAGTCATGACAAATCCTCCTTACTTGGCCGCCATGCGCAAGGCACCGTCGAGACGGATCACCTCGCCATTGAGCATGCTGTTTTCAATGATATGCCGTGCCAGTGCAGCGTACTCGGCCGGTTTGCCCAGGCGTGGCGGGAACGGTACGCCGGTCGCCAGCGAGTCGCGGACCTCTGGGGTCATGCCAGCCATCATCGGCGTTTCAAAAATGCCCGGGGCGATGGTCATGACGCGGATACCGAAGCGCGCCAACTCCCGCGCGGCAGGCAGGGTCAGGCTGGCAATCGCACCCTTGGACGCCGCGTAGGCCGCCTGGCCGATCTGGCCGTCGAAGGCCGCCACCGAAGCGGTGTTGATGATCACGCCGCGCTCACCCTCAGCATTGGCCTCGGACTCAGCGATGGCTGCCGCAGCCAGGCGCAGCAGGTTGAAACTGCCGATCAGGTTGACGTTGATCACCTGGGCAAAACTGGCCAGGGCATGCGGCCCGTTCTTGCCGAGGATTTTCTCGCCACGTACCACGCCTGCGCAGTTGACCAACCCATGCAGACCGCCAAACGCCGCAACGGTCGCTTGCACGGCCGCTTCGGCGGCTGCTTCCTGGCTGATATCTGCCACCACGCTGCGCGCCTGCGCGCCCAGTTTTGTGGCCTGGGCCGCCACGGCCTCGGCATTCAGGTCCACCAGCATCACCCTGGCGCCAGCGGCCACGAGCATTTCGGCAGTCGCCGCGCCGAGGCCCGACGCGCCGCCGCTGACCATAAATACCTTGTTTTCAATCTGCATCATTGTTTCCTTAAAAAGGGATCAAGCCGTGGTCGCTGCCTGGACCTTGGCGATTTCCTGGTTACGCAAAATAAAACGTTGCAGCTTGCCGCTCGGGGTCTTGGGCAAGTCGCTGACAAATTCGATTTCCCGTGGGTAAGCGTGTGCCGCCAGGCGCTTGCGCACGTGCTGGCGCAGCTCTTCGGCCAACTCGGCGTCGGCACGGTATTGGCTGTTGATGACCACGAACGCCTTGACCAGCTCGGTGCGTTCCGCATCCGGCTTGCCGACCACCGCCGCTTCGATCACCGCTGGGTGTTCGACCAATGCACTCTCCACATCGAACGGCCCCACGCGGTAGCCGGAGGTCGTGATCACATCGTCACTGCGCCCGACAAAACTGATACTGCCATCGGGATTGAGCTCCACGGTGTCGCCGCTCAAGTAGTACTTGCCAACAAAAGCCTTGGTCTTGACTCCCTCGTAGCCAGCGAACCAGCACATCGGCGACTGCTCGCGGTCGATCGCCAGGATGCCCGGCTGGCCGGCGGGCAATTCTTGATAGTTGTCGTCCAGCACCACGATGCGGTGCCCCGGCGAGGCAAAGCCGGCGGAACCGATATGCACCGGGTGCTCCAGGCCATGGTGGTTGCACAGGACCATGCCCAACTCGGTCTGGCCGTAGTGATCATGGATGGTCACGCCCAGGTTATCGGCGAACCAGCGAATCACTTCCGGGTTCAGCGGCTCGCCCGCGCTGCTGACGATGCGCAGCCGGCCCTTGATCGAGCGCGCGAACTGCTCGCCGCCGGCAATCAGCAGGCGGTAGGCCGTGGGTGAGCCGGTGAGGTTGGTGATCCCATATTTATTGATGACCCGGCAGGTGCTTTCCAGGGTAAAAGGACCATCGTAAAAGGTGATCGGATGGCCCATGGACAACGGCCCGGCCACGCCGAAATAGATGCCGTAGGCCCAGCCCGGATCGGCGACGTTCCAGAATGCATCTTCAGGGCGCAAGTCCACGGCGTCGCGGGTGTAGCTCTGGAACGCGACCAGGGCCTTGAGCGGCACGGCCAGGGCTTTCGACGGGCCGGTGGTGCCGGAGGTGAACATCAGCAGGAAGGGATCATCGGCGCCCAGCAGGACCGGCTCGCAAACATTGGAATAGTTGGGCAACTCGGCCCAGAAGCTGAAATCGCCACGCACAATACCTTCGCCCTTGGCACCGGCCACGGTAACGATGGTCGGGCAATCGGCAACTTCGGCCAGCTTGCTGCGGTTGCCCGCGTCGGTCACCACCAGCGCCGCCCCGGAACTGTTCAGGCGATGCTCGATGGCCTTGGGACCGAACGCGGTGAACAACGGTTGATAGACCGCGCCGATGCGCCAGGTGGCAAGCACCGTCACCAGCAGTTCGGCGGTGCGCGGCAACAGGCCGGCAACCTTGTCGCCGCGCTTGACGCCCTGGGCCAGCAGGAAGTTGGCCAAACGTGCCGCCTGGTCTTGCAGGTCGCTGAAGGTGGACGTGGCACTACGGCCATCCTTGCCCTCCCAGAACAAGGCAATCCGCCCCGGCAGCGCGTGCCGGTCGCAGCACTCGACGCAGGCGTTGAGCCCTTGCAGGTGGCCGGCCAGTGCGGCCTCGACGGTTTGCTGGTAGTTGAACTGGGTGGTAGCAGCCAAATAATCGCGCATCGTGGCAAATCCCTGTGTCTTTTGTTGTTTTTGGGGGCGTGCTTTTGCGGGGTGAACCTGCGCAAATAGTGGCGCCAGAGCGGCACAGGGACAATGGTCAAAGCTTTCAATGTGGCTGACTGGTTTGGCCAATGACGCCTGGCAAAAACGGCTCCGTCATAGAGGCCGACAATCATCCAGTCAACGCAAGCGATTGGACGCCCTGCCCGCCTGCTTCTAATCTGAGGGCCTGCGCCACCGAAGAAGCCCCTCGATGATTGTTCGCCCCAAACCCAATCTGTTCGGCATCCTGTTCTCCCTCAAGGGCTCGATTGCCAAGCGTATTGCCCTGCGCAGCCTGTTGGTCACGCTGCTGGCCTCGGTGATCGTGCTGGTGGAGACCCTGCACCCAGCCTATTTTTCCAAGGTCAACGCCACGCCGTTCACGCTGCTGGGGTTGTCGCTGTCGATCTTCATGAGCTTTCGCAATAACGCCTGCTACGACCGCTGGTGGGAGGGCCGCAAGCAACTGGGGCAAATGATCGTTGAGATCCGCTCGCTGATCCGTGAAACCCAGGTGTTCACACAGCCTGGCGAGCGTGAAGGTCTGTTGCGTGGTTTGTGTGGTTTTGCCCACGGCCTGGTTGCCCGCCTGCGTCACGAAGACGAGGCTCGCGCCATCAAGCCGTGGTCCCGCGTTGAACCCAGCCACCCGAACCTGCCCGACAGCATCCTGCAATCTCTCGGCGCGCACTGCTCAAACGCTGCGCAACAGGGCCGGATCAGTGACTGGCGCTACACCCAGCTGGAAACCCGCCTGGTGGGCCTGAGCCAGGTGCAAGCCGCGTGCGAGCGAATCAAGAGCACGCCACTGCCCTTTCCCTACACCCTGTTGCTGCACCGCACCATCTACCTGTTCTGCATCCTGCTGCCGTTTGCCATGGCCGAGCCACTGGGTTGGCTGACGCCGATTTTTACCGCCATCGTCAGCTACACCTTCTTTGGCCTGGATGAGATCGGCGATGACCTGGAAGACCCGTTCGGCTTCGACGAAAACGACCTGCCCTGCAATGCCATCGTGCGTACCCTGGAGCGCGAGATCCTTGCGGCGCTGGGCGAAACCGAGCTGCCCGCGCCCCTGGAGCCCGTGGACTACGTACTGACGTGACACAGGTTTGACACTCGTCGGTGTCTGACCGAAGCTGAGCACTTTGCACTAGCTGCCCAGCTTTCGGACGCCTGCATGTCAAAGTCACGCCGTTACTCGATCATCGGCCTGAGCGCCCTGTTGTTTGTCGTACTGATGATTTGGTATTTCTCCCGCACTCCCAGCGTGTCTGCCCCCCCGGCTATTGCCCACGGTTACTCCAAAGCAATGAAACAGGCGCATAACGGCGAACCTGGCGCGGCGCGGGTGCTGTATCAGCAATTGGCCCGGCCGGACCTGTCCGATGTGCGCCGCGCGGCCCTGCACAGTGAACTGCACAACTACCCAAGCCCCCAGGCATTGAAACTGGCGGACAAGGACCTGAGCCACCCGGCACCACTGGTGCGCCAGGCAGCCATTACCAGCATCGTCGGCCTGGTGCCCAGCGGCCAGCGCACCTTGTTGCTTGGCCCTTTGCTCGACGATGACGAGCAAAGCGTGCGGTTTGCCGCCGCCAATGCCCTGTTGGGGCTGTCTCCCGACACCCTGGGCCTGTACTTCGGCCCCTTGCAGCAGGTGCTGGATGAATATGTGAAATACCTCAAGTCCCAACCCGAAAGCCCCGAAGGCTGGATCCAGCTGGCACGCCTGTACATCCACAGCGCCCTGTTGCCCGAAGCACAGCATGCCCTGGAGCAGGCCTTGCGCCTGGATCCGGAGAACCTGCCGGCCGTGGTGGCGCGCATCGAGTTGCTGGATAAGCAAGGCAAGGTCGATGATTCGCGCCAAGTGCTGGCGGCCCAACTGCAAGCCCATCCCGAGTCGGCCTACCTGCAACATGCCCTGGGCATGTGGCTGCTGCACCATGGCGAGCGCGAGTATGCCCTGCTGGGCCTGTCCAAGGCCGTGGAACTGGAACCCGACAATCAGGATTACCGCTACGACCTGGCCACCACCCTGCATGATCAGGAGGAGTTGGAAGCCGCCCAGCGCCAGTTGGAAGAAATCGTCCAGCGCCATCCCGCCAACCGCAAGGCCCGGGTACTGTTGATCAACTACTGGAAGGAAAGCGGCCAGTTGCAGAACGTGCAGGTGCTGTTGGCACAGCTGGAACAGCAAAACCCCGACGATCCGGCGCTGCAACAAGGGCTTTGAAGCGCTCAAGTGGTTAAGCGCTGCGCGCTGGATTACACATTTGATAGAAAACGTTGAACCGCCCCATAGCCCAACGGTCAAGTGAATATGGCGTGCCTTAGCCGGCACGCCCCTCCATTTGATACGTGACCCGAGGGCACTTCTTGTCTACATCCAAAGAGCTGTTCACAGCAAAAGCGGCCACCGGCATCGAAGGTCTTGACGACATTCTTTGCGGGGGCCTATCGCGTAGCCACCTGTTCCTGCTCGAAGGTGAACCCGGCACCGGCAAGACCACCGTGGCCCTGCACTTTCTCCAGGCCGGGGCCAAGGCCGGCGAACGATCGCTGTACATCACCCTGTCGGAAACCGAGCGCGAGCTGCGCCAGGGTGCCAAGTCCCATGGCTGGGACCTGGACGAACACATCCATATTTTTGAACTGACCCCACCGGAAAGCCTGCTCAATGCCGAGCATCAGCAAAGCCTGCTGTACTCCTCCGACCTGGAGCTGGGCGAGGCCACCCGGCAGATCTTCGAAGTGGTGGAACGGGTCAAGCCCACCCGTGTGGTGATCGACAGCCTCTCGGAGATCCGCCTGCTGGCACAAAGCTCATTGCGTTATCGCAGGCAGATCCTCGCGATCAAACACTACTTCGTGCGCTACGAAGCCACTGTGTTGCTGCTGGACGACCTGACCACCGAGTCCCTGGATAAAACCGTACACAGTGTGGCCCACGGGGTGATCCGCCTGGAAGAGCTGACCCCCAACTACGGCGCGGAACGGCGCCGTGTGCGGGTGGTGAAGTACCGCGGGCAGAAATACCGTGGCGGCTTTCACGACTTCACCATCATGCAGGACGGCGTGCATGTGTTCCCGCGCCTGGTGGCGGCCGAGCACCGGGGCGGCTACAACCGCCAGACCCTGACCAGCGGCATTCGTGAGATGGACGCACTGCTGGGTGGCGGTATCGAGACCGGCTCCAGCACCCTGATCCTGGGCCCGGCCGGTACTGGCAAATCGTTGATTTCGATGATCTTCGCCGCCGCCGCAGTGGCCCGTGGTGAAAAAGCTGCACTGTTTATCTTCGATGAAGAGCTGGGCCTGTTGTTCGACCGCATGAAAAACATGGGCATCGACCTGGCCGCCCTGCAAGCCACTGGCAACCTGTTGATCGAACAGGTGGATGCCGCCGAGCTGTCGCCGGGCGAGTTTTCCCACCGGGTGCGGCGCTGCGTGGACGAACGCCAGATCAAGACCGTGATCATCGACAGCATCAACGGCTATCAGGCGGCCATGCCCGAGGAAAACGCCCTGGTGCTGCACATGCACGAGCTGTTGCTGTACCTCAACCGCCGGGGCGCGGCGACCTTCATGACCGTGGCCCAACACGGCCTGGTCGGCGATATGCAGGCCCCGGTGGATATCACCTACCTGGCAGACACGGTGATCCTGCTGCGCTACTTCGAAGCGTTGGGCAAGGTGCGACGGGCCATTTCGATCATCAAGAAACGCACCGGCAGCCATGAGTCGACCATTCGCGAGTACCGCATCGCCAGCCAGGGTATGACCATCGGCGAACCCCTCGAAGCCTTCCAGGGCGTGCTACGTGGCGTCCCTACCTACATGGGTGCTGGCAACCCGCTGCTCAAGGATGAGAGCTTGTGAGTAGCCTGCCGGCCGTTTCCGAGCGCGCGATCATTCTCGCGCCCTTGGGACGGGACAGCTCGCTGGCGCTGATGATGCTCAACGAGGCAGGTTTCAGTGGTATCGCTGCCACCAACCTGCCGATGCTTTGCGAGGAGGCGGAACAAGGTGCGGGCCTGCTCATTATTGCCGCCGAAGCCTTGCTTGGGGTCGGCCTGGAACCACTGCTGGACTACCTGCACCAGCAGCCGGCCTGGTCGGACCTGCCGATCGTGCTGCTGACTCACCACGGCGGCTGCGAACAGAACGCGTCCTCGCACCTGAGCGCCAGGCTGGGCAATATCACTTTGCTGGAGCGGCCGTTTCATCCGGTGACCTTGATCAGCCTGGTGAGCACCGCCCTGCGTGGCCGCCGAAGGCAGTACGAGGCCCGGGACCGCCTGATCGACTTGAGCCAGAGCGAACTGCGCCTGCAACGCACCCTGGAAACCCTTGAGCAGCAAGTCGAAGAACGCACCGCCCAGTTGCGCACTAACGAAGAAGCCTTGCGCCAGTCGCAAAAAATGGAAGCCGTCGGCCAATTGACCGGCGGCATCGCCCACGACTTCAACAATATGCTCACCGGCATTATCGGCAGCCTGGAACTGCTGCGCCGGCGCCTGGCGCGGGGGCGCCTGGATGACCTCGACAGCCTGATCGACCTTGGTGTCACCTCGGCCAACCGCGCCGCCGGCCTGACCCACCGCCTGCTGGCGTTCTCTCGCCGCCAGTCACTGGACTCCAAACCGGTGGAGATCAACCAACTGGTGACGGCCATGGGCGAACTGCTGCAACGCAGCCTCAACGAAAGCATCGTGCTCCAGATGCAACTGGACGGGCAATTGTGGACCGCTGAAGCCGACCCCAACCAACTGGAAAGCGCCCTGCTCAACCTGGCCCTGAATGCCCGGGACGCCATGCCGGATGGCGGCCGGCTGGTGGTGCAAACCCGTAATCGTCACCTGGACAACATGTTCACTGCGGCATACGGCACGCTGACGCCGGGCGACTACGTGGAGCTGAGCGTCAGTGATACCGGCTGCGGGATGCCCGACACCGTGATCAGCCGGGCCTTCGACCCCTTCTTCACCACCAAGCCCATCGGCCAGGGCACCGGCCTGGGTTTGTCGATGATCTACGGCTTCGCTCGCCAATCCCATGGCCATGTGACCATTCACAGCGTGGTTGGCCAGGGCACCACCGTCAGCCTGTTCCTACCGCGTTTTGTCGGCGAAATCCCCGCCGACATGCCTCACGACCCGACCCTGCTGCCCTTTGCCAATTGCGGTGAGACCGTGCTGATCGTCGAGGACGACCCGGCAGTGCGGGTGCTGGTCAGCCAGGTGCTGAGTGAATTGGGCTATGCCTTTGTCGAAGCTTCGGATGCCGACAGCGCGCTGCCGATTATCGAATCCAGCCAGCGCATTGATCTGCTGATCAGTGACGTGGGGTTACCGGGGATGAACGGACGGCAACTGGCGGAGATAGGCAGGCAGATTCGCCCAGACCTGAAGGTGTTGTTTATTACCGGGTATGCCGAGCATGCGGCGGTGCGCGGGGGGTTCCTGGACCCTGGGATGCAATTGATCACCAAGCCATTTACGTTTGATCTGTTGACCGCGAAGGTGCGGGAGATGATCAGGGCGTCAGGCTCAGGGTGAGCCTGAACCGCCCACAGCGACGGTCACAGGCGAGAGCTCAAGCCAACAACCGCTGGATATGCTCATGTAGCGTATCCAGATCAAACGGCTTGGCCAGGATCGGTGCATTACGTGTGATCGGGCTGTTGCAGTCGAGGATCTCCTGTGGGTACCCGCTGATAAAGATCACCTTCAACTCAGGCCGCAACTTGATCGCCGGCTCGGCAATCTGCACCCCGGAAATCCCGCCAGGCAGACGATAGTCGGTGACCATCAAGTCCAGGTGCGGCTTGGAGGCGAGGATTTCAAAAGCCTGCTCGCCGTCGACCGCCTTGAGTACCCGATACCCCAGGCCTGCGAGGTACTCGCCCAGCACGAACATGATCGACTCGTCATCCTCGACGATCAGTACAACATCTTGTGCATCTTCACTCATGGGAAGCCTTTGTCCGGTCAATTGCTGCTGTTACGACCATCGGGTCACGCAGAGGTTGCGTCAGGGCGGCGATTGATTTCACGCCCCAGGCCCCAGGGGCAGGCACACTCGAAACAATGCGCCTTCGCCTATCCGACTCTCGACTTCAATAGTGCCACCGTGGGCCGCCACAATCTGCTCGGAAATAAACAGACCCAGGCCAAGCCCTGCCACCGCATGGTTGGCAGACACCCGCTCGAACTGCTGGAAAATTCGTCTCTGATTGTCTTCGCTGATGCCAATCCCGCGGTCCTGCACTTCAACCCGCGCCTCCTCATGTTCAACATACACTCGGACATCCACCGGGCTCTTGGCACCATAGCGAAGGGCGTTGGTCAACAGGTTGGACACCACTTGCTCAATGCGAAACTCATCCCAATTACCCTCTACCGGCTGGGGCGCATCCAGTTGCACCGACGATTCGGCTGCCGCCACTTGCGGGGCAAAGTTCTCCAGCAGGTTGCGCACCAGGTTCGCCAGGTCAAAATGCCCGGGGCGGATCGACAGCTTGCCGGTGCGGATCCGCGACACGTCGAGCATGTCCTCGATCAGGCGGATCAGGCTCTGGATCTGCCGCTCATCGCGGTCGACCATGGCGTGCATCTTGTCCAGGGTAAAGGCGGTAGCGTTGTTCCGGGCCAGGTGCATCTTGCGCAACTGGGTTTCCAGGATCAGACCGTTCAGGGGCGTACGCACCTCGTGGGCGACGATAGACATAAAGTCATCGCGCATGCGCACCGCCTGCTCCAGTTGCGCCTGGGTCGCCTGCAGGCGGTTGAGCAACAGTTCCTGCTCGCGCCGGCTCTGCTCCAGGGCTTCGACCTGCAACTTCATGGCCTTGCTCTGGCGAAACAGGTCGACAAATACATTGACCTTGCTCTTGACCGCATGGATATCCAGCGGCTTGTGCAGGAAGTCCACCGCGCCGCTCTCGTAGCCCTTGAAGGCATAGTTGAGCTCACGGCCTGCCGCGCTGACAAACACGATCGGGATGTTCTTGGTCTTTTCGGTACCGCGCATCATTTCGGCCAACTCGAAGCCATTCATGCCGGGCATCTGCACGTCGAGAATCGCCATGGCGAACTCGTGCTCCAGCAGCAGCGACAAGGCTTCGTCGGCACTCAAGGCCTTGTAGACCTGACGGTCCTCGCGCTTGATCAGCGCTTCAAGGGCCAACAGGTTTTCCGGCAGATCGTCGACGATCAGCAGTTTGGCCTGGATAGTACTTAACATGGGGAAGATTCCAGGGAAGCCAGCAAATCGCCAATGCGGCTCAAGGTAAGGATATGGTCAGGTGTATGCAGCGCCAGGGCCGCCTTGGGCATTACGTCCACCCGCGCATCCGAAGGGTCCTGCACCACGGTGATGCCGCCACGCTGTTTGACGTGGGCCAGGCCTCGCGCACCGTCCTGGTTGGCACCGGTCAGCAGGATTGCCAGCAGGTTCGGGCCATAGGCGTCGGCGGCAGACTCAAACAGATAATCAATGGCCGGGCGCGAGTGATGAACGCGCTCTTCCTGGCTCAGCGACAGGCTGCGGTCGTGTTCCACTGATAAGTGATAGCCAGGGCCCGCAAAGTAGAGGGTACCGGGCTGGATCTGCTCCTTGTCCCGCGCTTCCACCACCGTCATCGCCACACGCCGGTCAAACACCTCGGCCAACTGGCTGCGGCGCTCATCCGGCAGGTGCAGCACGGCGATGATCGGCAGGCTGAACCCTGGCGCCAAGGCACCAAAAATGCTCAACAACGCCTCGACCCCTCCGGCTGATGCGCCAACGACAATGGCTTGGACACCCGGCACACGCGCCAGGCTGGCAGCAGTTTCATTCATGATTTGCGGTAGATCCGTTCTTGCTTGACCAAGGGTTCGAACTGTTTGCTGTAGGCGGAAAAATCCAGGGTTTCCTTACTGCCCAACACCAGGAAGCCGCGATGGCACAGTGACTCATGAAACAGTCCAAACGCCCGATCCTGCAACTTTTTATTGAAATAAATCAGAACGTTACGACATGAAATCAATTGTGTTTCCGAGAACACACTGTCGGTTGCCAGGCTATGGTCGGCAAACGTCACGTTTTCCCGCAGGGTCTTGTCAAAGATCGCGTAATCGTAGGCCGCCGTGTAGTAGTCGGCAAACGACTGTTTCCCACCCGCCTGCTGATAATTGTGGGTATAGGCACGGACGTTTTCCAGGGAAAAAATCCCCTGCTTGGCCTTGTCCAGGGAGTTGGGGTTGATATCCGTGGCATAAATGATAGTGCGCTCGAGCAAACCCTCCTCACGCAACAAAATGGCCATGGAATACACTTCTTCCCCGGTACTGCAACCGGCGATCCAGATCTTGATCGACGGGTAAGTCTTGAGCAAAGGCACCACTTCCTGGCGAATCGCCAGGAAGTGCGACGGGTCGCGAAACATCTCGCTGACCGGGATAGTCAGAAACTGCAGCAACTGCATGAACGCCGTGGGATCGTGCAGCACCCGCTCCTGCAACGCCGAAATCGTCTTGCAGTCGAACTGGCGCAAGGCATGGGCCACGCGACGCTTGACCGAAGCCCCGGAGTAGTCACGAAAGTCATAGCTGTACTTGAGGTAAATCGCCTCGATCAGCAAGCGCAGTTCAATATCAGTACTTCGATCCACTTAGTGTATTTCCACTTAAATGCGTTCCATCTTGGGCAACCACACTCGAATCAGCGAGAACAGCCGGTCCAGGTCGATGGGCTTGGCCAGGTAATCGTTGGAGCCCGCTGCGAGGCAGCGCTCCTGATCGTCCTTCATCGCCTTGGCCGTCACCGCAATGATCGGCAACTTGCGCCAGCGCGGGTCCTGGCGGATCAAGGCGGTCGCCTCGTAGCCATCCATCTCCGGCATCATCACGTCCATCAACACCAGGTCGATATCCTCGACTTCATTGAGTCTTTCGATGGCTTCACGGCCATTACGGCCAATCACCACAATCGCCCCCTTGTGTTCCAGGGCGCTGGTAAGGGCGAAAATGTTGCGTACATCGTCGTCCACCAGCAACACCTTGCGGCCCTCGAAGACCTTGTCGCGGCTGCGGGCGGTCTTGAGCATCTTCTGCCGCTCCTGGGACAGCTGGGATTCGACTTTGTGCAAAAACAGTGTCACTTCGTCCAGCAACCGTTCAGGTGAGCGGGCCCCCTTGATGATGATGGAACGCGAATACTTGCGCAGTTCCGCCTCTTCATCCCGGGTCAGGTTGCGCCCGGTATAGACAATCACCGGCGGGAACGAACAGATGTCCTCGGTGGCCATGCGCTTGAGCAACTCGTTGCCGAGCATGTCCGGCAACTTGAGATCGATGATCATGCAGTCGTATACCGTGCTGCGCAGCAGATCCAGGGCCTCCTGGGCGAAACCAACGGCGGTGATTTCAATGTCTTCGTCGCCGATCAGGCGGGCAATGCTGTCGCGCTGCAAATCGTCGTCTTCCACCAGCAGGATGCGTTTGACCTTCTGCGTCAACTTGGCCTCCAGGCGCGCAAACACGTCCTTGAGTTCTTCGCGGGTGGTGGGCTTGACGGCATAACCGATGGCGCCCATGTGCATGGCGGCTTCGACACGGTCCTCGACGGAAATCACATGCACCGGGATATGCCGGGTCTGGGCGTGCTCCTTGAGGCGTTGCAACACGGTGAGACCGGAGTGGTCCGGCAGGCGCATGTCCAGCAGGATCGCATCGGGCAGGTACTGTTCGGCCAGGGTGTAGCCCTCGTCCGCACCGTGGGCCACCAGGCAGTGATACCCCAGTTCGTGGGCCAGGTCGAAGAGGATCCGCGCAAAGTTCGGCTCGTCTTCCACCACCAGGATGCAGCGGGTGGTGAACGGGGCCAGTTCGCGGTCATCGGCAAATCGCGGGATCAACGCTTCGTCGGCCACCGGCAACGGCGACACCTTGATCGGTGCTACGGGTGCCGGAGCAATCACGGCTGCGCGCGGGCGCTCGATGGCGGGCGCGTCTTCATCGCGTTCAACGTACTGCTCCGGCAGCACCAGGGTAAAGATGCTGCCCTGGCCCGGCTCACTGGTGACGTTGATATAGCCGCCCAGCAAGGTGGCCAGGTCACGGGAAATGGACAGCCCGAGACCGGTACCGCCATNCGGCGGTTGGTGGTGCCATCGGCCTGGCGGAAGGCTTCGAAGATGCTTTCCTGCTGGTCCGGGGCGATACCGATCCCCGAGTCGCGCACGGTAAAGGCAATACCCTCCCCCGGCTGGCGGGAAATGGTCAGGCTGACCTGGCCTTTCTCGGTGAACTTGACTGCATTGGACAGCAGGTTCTTGAGGATCTGCTCCAGACGCTGACGGTCGGTGAACAACATCAGCGGCGCACCGGCCTGAACCTCCACCTGGAATCCAAGCTTGCGATCCGCCGCCAATGGCTCGAACATCCCGCGCAAACCATCGGCCAGGCGTGCGACGCTGGTGTTTTCCGGGCGCATATCGAGCTTGCCGGCCTCGACCTTGGCAATATCCAGAATGTCATTGATCAGGTTGAGCAGATCGTTGCCGGCCGAGTAGATCGACTCGGCAAACTTGACCTGTTCGGCGCTGAGGTTTTCCTCGGAGTTCTCCGCCAGCAGCTTGGCCAGGATCAGCGAACTGTTGAGCGGCGTGCGCAACTCATGGGACATGTTGGCGAGGAACTCGGACTTGTACTTGCTGGAGCGCTGCAACTCATCGGCGCGGTCCTCCAGCTCGACCTGGGCGCGATTGAGCTCAACGTTCTTGCGGTCCATGGCATCGCGCTGGTCGGCGAGGACCTGGGTCTGCTCGGCCAATTGCTCGTTGGTCTGTTCCAGCTCCGCCTGCTGGGTTTCCAGGTGAGCCTGGGATTCCTTGAGGATGCGTGACTGCTCTTCCAGTTCCTCGTTGGCGGTCTTGAGCTCTTCCTGCTGCACTTGCAGCTCTTCATTGAGTTGCTGGGTCTCGGCCAGCACTTCCTGCAACCGCTGGCGATAGCGCGCGGCTTCAATGGAGGTGCCGATATTGCCGGCGATCAGCTCCAGCAGTTCCACATCACGCTCGTCCAGCGGGCGCAAGAAGCCCAGTTCAATCACCCCATTGACCCGATCGTCATCGCTGGTCGGCACCACCAACACGCTGCGCGGCGTACCGTCACCCAGACCGGAGCTGACCTTGAAGTAGTCCACCGGCACATCGTCCAGGCGAATCAGGCGGTGCTGCTGGGCGGCCTGGCCGACAATTCCCTCGTCGCGGTAGATCGCCTGTTCCTGCTGCTCCTGCTCCCGGGAGAAGCCATACGTAGCCACGCGCTTGAGACCGCCGTGTTCTTCACGCACATACAGGGCGGCCACCACCGAGCCCATGTATTGGGCACAAAATTGCAGGATATTGCGCCCCAGCAGGTTCAGCGTCAGTTGGCCCAGCACCTGTTCAGCCAGTTCGGTCTGGCCGTTGCGCAGCCAGGCCTGCTGTTCCAGGCGCTTGGCGATCTTCATTTGCGACGCCAGGTTGGCGCTGTAGCTGTCGGACAGGACGACTAGGTTTTTTCTGCCTGCATACGCCAGAAAACCACTCAGGCCCAACACAAACAGCAAGTAAAGCGTCACGCTGAGCACAGTGGTGCGAGTGACGTCCTCATTGCGTTCGAGCCGGAACTGCTGCTCCATCGCAATCGCTGCATCGTATTCCTTGCGGATCTCGTCGGTCAGGCGCTTGCCCCGCCCGGCTTTCACTGCCCCACGGTAATCGCCGTTCTGGCGTTGCAGGTCAATCATCGTCTGGGCGTAGTTGTTCCACTCCAGTTGCAACGATTCCAGGCGCTTGAGGCGATCCACTTGCTGGGGGTTATCCGCGACCAGCGCCTGCAAATTGCGCAGATCGGCAATGATCCGTGGCTTGGCCACTTCATAAGGGTCAAGGAAATGCTCGTCGCCGGTAATCAGGAAACCACGCATGCCGGTTTCCTGGTCAACCGTCAGTTTCGCGGTTTCATTGAGGTTGTTGATCACCCGGTCGGTGTGCTCCACCCACTGGATCACCGACAACAGGTAGGTGATCAGGCACACGAAAAACACCGCACTGATCACCCCCACACCGAGCGGCAGCGCTACGTTGCGGCTCAGGAGTTTGCGGAAACTGTTTTCATCGACTGACGAAGCGGGAGTCATGGGCGTGCCTTGGCCAAGTACGGAAAAACCGGAAGTTTGCCCCAAAATCGACGACGACGGCTATGTTTCTACCGTATTTCAACGACACACCGAGGACATTGCGCCTGATTATCGGCACAATGCCCGCACTGTTTCGGGAACTTGCCGGGATCGACGCGACTCATTAGAGGATGGTCTTTCAGCTGATCAAGACCTGTACCTCCACTTCTTGGGAACCCTCATTATGTCCGGCGAATCCACCATCCTTGTAGTCGAAGACGATGCCATCGTGCGCATGCTGATCGTCGATGTGCTCGAAGAACTGGAGTTCAAGGTGCTGGTGGCTGAACACGCCGAAGCTGCGCTGACCTTCATAGAGGACAGCACAACAATCGACCTGATGATGACCGACTGGGGCCTGCCGGGTATGAATGGCAAGGAACTGGCGGAAAAAACCCGAGAACTGCGTCCAACCCTGCCCATCCTGCTTGCCAGTGGCTATGCCGAAAACATCGAGTTGCCCGCGGGCGTGCAGATGATTGCCAAGCCGTTCTCCATCGACCAGTTGCGCGATAAAGTCAAAGGCATGCTGGGTACCCCCTTGTAGGCGCTGGCTTGCCAGCGATGGTCGCTAACGATGACCTGGGCCACTTGACACTACTCAGCGCCCTTTCCGGCGCCATCGCTGGCAAGCCAGCTCCTACAGGTAAGCTGGTCCGCGCACTGGCTCTGCTAGACATATATCCCCGCAAAAACTGTGATTGCCCCCCACACGAAGTCATTAATTCATTCGAATGACTAGCGAGTCTGAATTTAGCTGCTAGCTTCAAACGACATGTCCTACAAGATATTTCGAATAAGGACCACCGGCAGCCCATACGAATCGCTATCAGGTCAGTGACCAAGGAACTGGGGAATCATGATGTTCACGCCAGCGCGACTTCCGGCATTTATGTTGGCCTCTTTGCTGTTGCCCACGTTTGCTGCCCAGGCCGATAACGCCGACACAGCGAACAAGAGCAATAACCCGCTCAACCTGGCGCCGGGGGCCAACCTGCAGGACTACTACACCCCCAAGTTGTACGACAGCGATGCCCATACCAATGACCTGTTGTTGCGCGGCACGCTGCCCATTGCACCGTCGGATTTTATCGGCG
Organism: Pseudomonas sp. 25 R 14; assembly: GCF_900004755.1. Lineage (NCBI taxonomy): Bacteria > Pseudomonadati > Pseudomonadota > Gammaproteobacteria > Pseudomonadales > Pseudomonadaceae > Pseudomonas > Pseudomonas sp. 25 R 14. Next base: position 136,688 of record NZ_CVTS01000039.1, read on the forward strand.
TGCCGCAACTGCTGCGCGCCACCCTGCCCCTGAGCACCCGACCTGATCCACACAGTGGCTACAGCACCGGTATCGGCGACCTGAACCTGTTCGATATTTTCCTGCTCAAGACCGATGGCGTGCAGTTGGGCATCGGCCCGCAGATAACTGCGCCGACCGCCGAGCACGATGAACTGGGCACTGGCAAATGGCAGGCGGGCCTGGCCGCCATTGCCATCGACGCGTCGCCCCGTGGCCTGCTGGGCGCACTGGTGCAGTACCAGAGCTCGTTCGCCGGCGACCGGGACCGGGCGCACGTGGAAAGTGCCACTTTTCAACCGTTCATCATCCATAACCTGCCCAAGGGCTGGTACCTGCGCTCCACCGGCACCTGGACCTTTGACCTGAAGAACGACACCCACTACATCCCCATCGGGCTCGGTGCAGGCAAGGCATGGAAAGCCGGCAGCAATATTCTCAACGCTTTTATCGAGCCGCAGTGGACGGTGGCGCGCAAAGGCGATGGGTTGCCGCAGTTCACCCTGTTCGCCGGGATCAACGTCACTTTCGGTAAATAACCACGATTTAGGCGGGCCCTGATTCACAATGCTGGCTTGGACCTACTGGCCCTATCTGCCAGTGGCGTAACGTATTGAAGGAAGGACGTACCAACATGATTGGAAAACCAACGCGCCTACTCTTGGCGAGCCTCTCGATAGTGCTGAGCACCGACGCCTGGGCGGACTTTACCGCCACCCCCAGCGAAGCCCGGGCCATTGCCAAGGAAGCCTATCTGTATGGCTTCCCGGTGGTGGAAATGTACAAGACCCTCTACACCCAGGCGGTGGACAAGGGCGGCGTCAACTTCAAGGCACCCTTCAATAAGATCGGCAACACCGCCAAGGTCTTCACGCCCAAGGACACGGCATTCGTCACCCCCAATTCGGACACACCCTACTCCTTTGTCTGGCTGGACCTGCGCCGTGAACCGGTGGTGCTGACCCTGCCGAAAATCGAGGACAGCCGTTACTACTCCGTGCAGTTGATCGACCTCTATACCCAGAACTTCGCCTACCTGGGCACCCGCAGCACCGGCAACAATGGCGGGCACTACATGGTCGCCGGGCCCAACTGGAAGGGCCAGCAGCCGGTGGATGTGGACCGTGTGGTCTACAGCGAAAGCAATATCGCCTACGCGCTGTATCGCACCCAGTTGTTCGATGACAAGGACCTGGCCAAGGTCAAGCAGATCCAGGGCGGCTACAAAGTCCAGCCCCTGAGCAGCTACGTCAAACAGGCAGCGCCTGCCAAGGTGCCGAAGATCGAATGGCCCAAGCCAGTCGCCGACATGAGCGACAGCCCGCAACTGTTCCGCTACCTGAACTTCATGCTGGCCTTCGCTGCGCCCCAGGACAGTGAAAAAGACCTGCTGGCGCGCTTTGCCAAGATCGGTATCGCCCCTGGTGCGCCGTTCAAGGTCGCGCAACTCAGCGCCGAACAGCGCAAGGCCCTGGAAGACGGCATCGCCGACGGTAAAGCCGAGTTCGCGACTTTTAAAAAGGACAAGGTCGATACCCACCAAATCACCAGCGGCGATCTGTTCGGCAGCCGCGATCACCTGAAAAACAACTACCTGTACCGCTACGCCGGTGCCGACATGGGGATTTTTGGCAACTCCACCGATGAAGCGGCCTACATGAGCTACTTCGTCGACAGTGAAGGCAAGCCGGCCAACGGCGCGAAGCACAGCTACACGCTGCATTTCGCCAAGGACCAGTTGCCGCCCGCCGACGCGTTCTGGTCGCTGACCCTGTACAACGGCAAAAACAAGCTGCTGGTGGCCAACCACAAGAAACGCTACCTGATCAACTCGCGGATGTTGCCCGAGCTCAAGCTTGATGCCGATGGGGGCTTGACTCTCAAGGTCCAGCACCACGAGCCCCCAAAAGCCGAACAAAGCAACTGGCTGCCGGCGCCCCCCGGCCCGTTCTACGCAATCCTGCGCATTTACCTGCCCAAGCCTGAGGTGGGTAACGGCCAGTGGAAGCTACCGCCGCTGACCCCGATAAAATAACCGCCCAACGATCCCTGACGTCAGGCCGAAACAAGGAGTAGAGCCATGGTTTCACGCAGTCAACTGAGTGCATTCGCTACCGCCACACTGGCGCTGATGCCGGGGATGGGGTTTGCCGACAACGCCAGGGATTGGCAGAACACCCCCACGGACCTGAATATGCTGTTCGGTTACTACAACCGGGTCGACACCAACACGCCCATCGACACCACGTTGCCGATCGATGGTTTGTCGCTCAACGCCGATGTGTATCTGTTGCGCTACGCCCGCTCGTTCGGCATCGACGGGCGCAACAGTGCCATTCAGCTTATCCAGCCCTATGCCGACGTTTCGGCATCCTTCGACAACGCGCGCTTCTTCGATGGCACCAAGCACAACGGCGGCATGGGCGATGCCCAGGTGGTGTTCGCGCACAATATCTTCGGCGGCCCGGCGCTGACCGCAGCGGAGTTTGCCAACTGGAAACCCGAAACCTTCCTCACTGGCGCCGTGTGGCTCACTGTGCCGACTGGCGACTATGACAAGGACCGCGTGATCAACATCGGCGCCAACCGCTGGGTGGTCAAGCCGGAGCTGGGTTTTGGCACGCCGTTCGGCCCCACCTGGCTGGAAATCAATACCTGGGTCTCGCTGTTTGGCGACAACGACGAGTACCACGGCAACAGCAAGCTGGAACAAAAGCCGCTGTACGCCATCGAGGGCCACTACAGCTACACCATCAACCGCGCGCTTTGGGCGTCGCTGGATGCCACCTACAGCCGTGGCGGCGAAAGCAAGATCGACGGCATCTGGCAAGACAACAAGCAGGAAAACGGCCTGTTGGGAGCCAGCCTCGGTTTTATGCTCACACCGCAGTTCGGTGGGCTGCTGGCCTATTCCGACACGATTGCCGAGCGACGCGGTTCGCCAGACGTGAACACCTGGACCTTGCGCATGCAATACGTGTGGTAATCGCCCCAGTGAGGTAAGCCATGTTGCGTTTTCATCGCATACACCGGTTATTGCTTGGCTTGCTGCTTGTCAGTGGCGGGGCCGTGGCCGCTGAACTGGAGCCCAAGGCCCTGGCTGCCCTGGAGCAGATGGGCAGCTACCTGCGTGGTTTGCAGCAGTTGCGTATCGACGCCGACAGCCGCACCGACCAGGTCCTGGAAAACGGCCAGGTCATCGAGTTCAACCACCGGACCCACCTGCAGGCCAGGCGGCCCGATAAACTGCGGGTGCAGGTCGAACGCGATGGCAACCGCCGCAGCCTGTTCTACAACGGCCAGCGCTTTACCCTTTACGACAGCCGCAGCGGTTACTTCACCGAACAGGCCGCCCCCACGGACATCGCCAGCTTGCTCGCGCAATTGAGCGAGCGCTACGGCATCGAACTGCCCCTGGCCGACCTGTTCCGCTGGGACGCCAATACCGCCAAGGTCGCAGGCCTGAGTGATGCCCTGTGGATCGATCAGCAAACCCTCGACGGCCAAGTGTGCGATCACTATGCGTACCGACAACCGGATATCGACTGGCAACTGTGGATTCGCCAGGGCCCGCAGCCACTGCCGTGCCGCCTGGTGATCAGCCGCCGCGACAGCGCCGAACAGCCACGCCACAGCGTTGACTACCGCTGGCAACTTGACGCCCCGAGCAACGATCGGGACTTTGAGTTCACCCCACCGGCCGGCGCCCAGGCAATCCCCCTGGCCCCCGCAGGAGCCCAGCCATGAAGCCCACGGCAGCGGTGCTCACCGCCAGTTTGCTGCTGACGCTGTTCGACCCGCTGGCCGCCCAGGCCTGGCAGATGCGTGGCGGCGGTGGCGCACGGACATTCGTGGTGCCCCATGGTGGTGGCGGCTTCCATCCCCCGCCGCCCCACCCCATGCCGGCTCCCCGGCCACTGCCGCCCCATCCCGAACCGCACCCACAACCGGGACCACACCCTTATCCGGGGCCGCAGCCACATCCTCCGCCACCGCCGGGGCCACACCCGCAGCCTTATCCGGGGCCTGGGCCGCATCCCTATCCGATGCCGCCCCCGCCACCGCCACCACCACCGCCGCCAGATGACTGGTATCACCCCTGGGCTACGGCCGCCGTGATTGGCGCCACCACCGCCACGGTCCTGGCCATCGGTACACGGGTCAACAGCGTGCCGGTGGACTGCGTGTCGGTCGTCGCCAATGGCGTGGCCTACCAGCATTGCGGGCCGACCTGGTACCAGCCGCATTACGTCGGCAGCTCCGTGCAGTACATCGTGGTCGCCGCACCCTGGTGATCCCTTGCCTCAAGGACGATTGTGATGACAGCGCTCAACGATCTAAACGCCCTGCAAGCCAACATCGCCGAAAGCGTGCTGGGCCAGGACCAGGTTATCCGGCAGATCCTCCTGGGCCTGCTGGCCAACGGTCACCTGCTGCTGGAAAGCCTTCCGGGGCTGGCCAAGACCCGCACGGTCAAGGCCCTGGCCAGGCACCTGGACGCAAAAATGAGCCGGATCCAGTTCACCCCCGATCTGCTGCCCTCGGACATCACCGGGGCCGAGGTCCTGCACCAGGTGGATGGGCAGAACCAGATCCGCTTCCAGCCCGGCCCGCTGTTCGGCAACCTGATCCTTGCCGATGAAATCAACCGCGCCCCGGCCAAGGTCCAGGCCGCCCTGCTCGAAGCCATGGAAGAGCGGCAAATCACCGTGGCGGGCGCCAGTCATGCACTGCCCGAGTTGTTTATCGTGGTCGCGACCCAGAACCCCATCGAGCAGGAAGGCACCTACCCGTTGCCGGAAGCGCAGATGGACCGGTTCGTGATGAAAATCCTCCTCGACTACCCCAGTGCCGATGATGAAAGCCAGGTGTTGCGCCTGCTGCGTGCGGAAGAACAGGCCGTCGACAGCTCCGTCACCCAGGGTTTCACTCTGGCGCAGGAGGTGATCTTCGCCGCCCGCAAGGAAGTCAGCGCGGTACAGGTCTCACCTGCCATCGACCGCTACCTGATCGACCTGATCAATGCCACCCGTCACCCCGGCGACTACGACGCGGACCTGGCGCGCTGGATCAGCCTCGGCGCCAGCCCCCGGGGAGGCATCGGCCTGGACCGCTGCGCGCGGGCCGACGCCTGGCTACAGGGGCAGGCATTCGTGACGCCAGCCAACGTGCAAGCCGTGGTCCACCCGGTGCTGCGTCACCGCCTGCAATTGAGCTACGACGCCGTGGCCGATGGCGTCAACGCCGATCAGGTGCTGGACCGGCTCCTGGCCAAAGTGGCGCTCCCGGCATGAACGCCGACGGCCAGGTCTACGTGTCCCTCGGGCAGTTGATGGCCCTGCAGTTCCAGGCACGGGGCTTGAGTTTCATTGCGCGCCAACCCCGGGGCAGCCTCCTGGCGGGCAACCATGCCTCCAGGCTGCGCGGGCGCGGCCTGAACTTCGACGAGCTGCGGCGCTATCAACCCGGCGACGATTTGCGTCACCTCGACTGGCGGGCGTCCCTGCGCACCGGCAAGCCGGTGGTGCGGTCCTTTACCGAGGAACGCGACCGCCCGGCCTTGATCGTGGTCGACCAACGCATGTCGATGTTCTTTGGCTCGGTGCGCAGTTTCAAATCGGCAGTCGCCGCCGAGTTGGGGGCGCTGGCGGCGTGGATGGTATTCGGCGCGGGCGACCGGGTTGGCGGCGTGGTGTTCAACGATGAGCGCATCGACGCCGTGGCCCCGCTGCGCAGCCGCAAGCGGGTCGAAGCCCTGTGCAGCCGCATCGTGCAGCATAACCAGGCGCTCAACGCCAGCAATCCCGACCATGAAGGCGACGGGCAACTGGACAAGGTCTTGCAGCAGTGCCTGGCCCTGGCCGGGCATGACCATTTGATCTGCATCGTCAGCGACTTTGCCGGCGCCGGGCCGCGCACCCTGCAGCTGTTGCGGCAACTGTCGGCCCACAATGATGTGATCGCCCTGCAAGTCTACGATCCACTGGCCCTCAACGTGCCCAGGACCGGCCAACTGCGCGTGACCCAGGGCCAGCTGCAAGTGGAGCTGGCGGTGCAGAAACAGCAGGTGCGCCAACCCTTGGGGGATTTTCTGGGCGGGCGCTTGAAGGCTGTCGCCAGCCTGTTACGCCGCAGCCAGGTGCCGTTGCTGATGTTCAGCACCGCGCTGCCCGCCGCCGATCAGTTGCGTGACGAACTGGGCAGGCGTCGTTGAACAGCCAGGTGCCGAGCATCGAACAGCTGCAAGAGCTGGGCTTGCCCGCGCCCGTCAGCTATTGGCCGCAGACCTGGGGCTGGTGGGTCCTGCTGGGGCTGCTGGTCCTGGGCCTGTTGGCGTGGGCAGCACGGGCCTGGTTGAAATGGCGACGCAATGCCTATCGCCGTGAAGCCCTGGCGCGACTGGATGCCCTGGACGATCTACGTGAGCTGCCAACGCTGCTCAAGCGCGTAGCCCTGTCGATGCCCTTGGCACCCGAGGAGCAGCAACGCGTGCCGACCCTCAATGGCGCCCAGTGGCAAGCCTTCCTGCAACGTCATGGCGGCGCGGATGTGCCGGCAGACCTCAGCCGGCAACTGGCCGAGTTGGCTTACGCCCCGGCTGACGCGCTGTCGCCGGAACAACGCACACGCCTGCTGGCCCAATGCCGAACCTGGGTGGAGGCTCATCATGTGGCAGCTTGATTACCCCTGGCTGTTGCTTCTGCTGCCATTGCCCTGGCTGGCCTGGCGCTACCTGCCCGACTACCGCGAGGCCCGCAGCGCCGTACGTGTACCGTTTTTTACGGGCATGAGCCGTGCAGTGGGGCAAAAACCTGCGGCCAGTGGCAGCCAAGGCAATCGCGCGCAACTGATGCTCAACCTGTTGGTCTGGGGCCTGCTGGTGCTGGCCATCGCCCGCCCGGTCTGGGTCGAAAAACCCATCGAACGCCAACAGCCGGTGCGCGACCTGATGCTCGCCATCGACATATCCCAATCTATGCAGACCGAGGATTTCACCGACGCCAGTGGCCAGAAAATCGACCGTCTGACGGCGGTCAAGCAAGTGGTGCAGGGGTTTATCCAGCGCCGCAAGGATGATCGCCTGGGCCTGATCCTGTTCGGCAGCGGCGCCTATCCCCAGGCGCCACTAACCCTGGACCACGCCAGCCTCGCGCTGCTACTCGATGACAGCGGCATCGGCATGGCCGGGCCCAACACCGCAATTGGCGATGCCATCGGCTTGAGCCTGAAACTGCTGGACGCGGCCCACGAACAAGAAAAAGTGCTGATCCTGCTCACCGACGGCAACGACACCAGCAGCGCCATCACCCCAGAACACGCGGCCAGCATGGCGGCAGCCAAAGGCGTGGTGATCCATACCATCGGCATTGGCGACCCGAGTGCGTCGGGCGAAGCCAAGGTCAACCTCAGTGCCTTGCAGCAGATTGCCGAAACCACGGGCGGACGTTATTTGCGTGCCGAAAACCGCGACACCCTGGACCAGGTCTACGCCACCCTGGACCAACTCACCCCCCATCAAGTGAAAACCCTCAGCCACCAGCCCAAGCGCGATCTGTTCTGGCTGCCGCTGACCGCGGCCCTGAGCCTGTTTGCGCTGTATCACCTGATTGCCGCCGCATGGCCGCACCGCCCAAGACGGGAGGCCGCTGATGGCGTTCAACCTCAGTGACTTGCACTTGCTGCGCCCGGCCTGGCTGTTGCTGGCGCTGATCGGCGTGCTGTTGCCGATGCTGTGGCGGCGCAGCCGCGATCTGCAACACCGTCTGCGCGGCAATATTGCGCCCCATCTGTTACCACATCTGCTGTTGATGCCCAGCGACCCCCACCGCCTGCGGCCCGTACATCTGGCCAGTGCGCTGTTGGTGCTCGGCGCCCTCGCCGCTGCCGGGCCGACCTGGGAACAGGACCGCCCGGACTTCCTGGAAAACCGTGCGCCGTTGATCATTGCCCTCGACCTGTCGCCGTCCATGGACACTATCGACGTGCCACCCACCCGCCTGGAAGCGGCCAAGCACACATTGCACGACCTGATTGCGCGCCGCAGCGGCGCACGCACCGCGCTGATCGTCTACGCCGGCAGTGCGCACCTGGTATTGCCGCCCACCGATGACCCGGCATTACTGGACAGCTTTATCCAGGCCTTGAGCAGCGACTTGCTCACCCGGCCGGGCAAGGAAGTGGCCGGGGTTATCGCGCAGGCCAAGCGCCTGCTGGCGGCAGAGCAAGCCCCCGGCACCCTGCTGCTGATAAGTGACGGTGCCGACGTCACACAACTGTCGCGCCTCAAGGCGTTATTGGCCGACAGCCCGCTGCAAGTATTGATCCTGGCCGTAGGCAGCAATCCCGCCAGCTTTGACGCCCCGGCCCTGAAACAACTGGCCGCTGCCACCGACGCACCACTGGGCAGCCTGACCCTCAATGACGACGACCTGGACTGGGTGGAGCTGCACGCCCAGCAGCATTTCCAGGATGCCGATGAGCAACAGCGCGCCCTGCAATGGAAAGACGCCGGTTACTGGCTCTGCTGGCCACTGTTGCTGGTGGCGCTGCTGTGCATTCGTCGCGGCTGGAGCCTGAACTGGGCTGCCGTGTTGCTGCTGGGGCTGCTCCTGCCACCCCAGCCTGCCCAGGCCAATGCCCTGGCCGATGCGTTCCTCACCGCCGATCAACAGGGCCGCTGGGCCTTTGAGCACCATCACTACCCCGCCGCCGCCCAACTGTTTGTCGACCCCTACTGGAAAGGCATCGCCGCCTACAACGCCGCCGACTATGACCTGGCCCTGGCCACCTTCGCCCAACTCGACACCGCGCAGGCAGCGTTCTACCAGGGCAATATCTACGTGCGCCGCTTCAAGTTCGACCAGGCCATCAGCGCCTATCAGCAAGCCTTACAACACCAGCCGGACTTTCCCCAGGCCAGCGCCAACCTGGCATTGGCCATAGCCTTGAAAAATGACACCGAAAGCGCAGCCGACAACACCCCCGAGGTCAAGCCCGACGCCCTCAAGTTCGACAAGACGCCCGGCAAGGGCCAGACCAAGATGGTGCAGACCGAACAGGCCAGCAGTGATGCCTTGTGGCTGCAGAACCTGAGCACTTCGCCGGCCAATTTCCTGCGACGTAAATTCAGCCTGCAAGATCAAGGTGCGGGCCATGAATAGGTATGCCCTGCTCGGCCTGCTGTTCTGCGCCCCGCTCTGGGCGGGCGAGCCGCAACTCAAAGTGCAGGTGCAACTGCTGCCCGGCCCGCAGGTGGTGGTGGGCGAGCAAGTGCAGTTGCAGGTCGATGTGCTCACCGACACCTGGTTCACTGCCGCCGCCAGCCTGCCAGCCTTGCAATTACCGGGGGCGCGGGTGGATGCACCGGGCGGCGAGTCCGAGCACCTGACCCAGGTGATCGACGGCCAGACCTTCTTTGGCATGCGCTACCGCTACCGGATCACCCCCAATGTGGCCCAAGACTTCAACGTGCCCTCCCTGACCATCAGTGCCCAGCCGGGCCAGGCCAGCGCCCCGTTGATCGCCCACAGCACACCACTGGCCTTCAAGGCCTCGCGACCGCCCGGTTTCGCCCCCGGCGAACACCTGCTGGTGGCCGCCGACGTGCGCCTGGCACAACAGCTCAGCACCTCGGCGAGCCCTTTGCACGTCGGCGACAGCCTGACCCGCACCGTCACCCTGCAAGCCGACAACACCCCGGCACTGTCCTTGGCCGCGCCCCCCCAGGTTACGATTCAAGGCCTGCGTGCCTACCCACAGGCGCCCATGATCAGCAACCTGGATAACGGGCGCGGCACACTCACTGGCGGGCAGCGCGTGGATCGCTGGGTGTACCGGATCGAACAGGCGGGTCATTACCAACTACCCGCGATCCGCGTGAAATGGTGGGACAGCCGCAACCATCGCCTGCAAGTGGCGCAATTGCCGGCCATCAACGTCGAAGCCCTGGCCGGTAGCACCTACGCCCCGACCTTTTCCATCGCCCAAGACCTCAAGGACCTCGGCCAGCACAGCCGCTGGCAACTGTCGCGCCATGCCCTGGCCTGGAGCGCGACGCTGGTGCTGCTGGCGCTCGCCGGCTACCTGCTCCGCGTGCTGTGGCCACGGGTTCCTCCTCTGTGGCGACGGGCCTGGACAACATTGCGCTGGACCTGCCGTCAACTACGCTTGCAACCACTGAACCCTCGTCGCGAAAAGGATTTCCCATGACGTCTCTGCGCCGCACCCTGCCCTTGCTGCTGCTCCTGAGCTTCCCGGTGCTGGGCGCCGACCCACTGCCTTCCTGGAATGAGGGCCCGAGCAAACAGCACATCATCGAGTTCGTCCAGGCGGTGACCGCCGAGGGCTCGACGGACTATGTCAAACCGGCCGAGCGCATCGCCGTGTTCGATAACGACGGCACTCTGTGGACCGAGCAACCGGCGTATTTCCAGGTGCTGTTCGCATTCGATGAAATCAAACGCCTGGCGCCCCAGCATCCGGACTGGCGCACCACCCAGCCCTTCAAGGCAGTGCTGGAAAACGACCATCAGGCCCTGGCCCAGAGCGGCATGGACGGCCTGCTGAAAATCATCGGCGCGACCCATACCGGGATCAGCACCGAGACCTTTATCGCCAATGCCAAGACCTGGCTGGCCCAGGCCCGCCACCCGAAAACCGGCAAACCCTACACCGAGATGATCTACCAGCCGATGCTGGAAATGCTCGACTACCTGCGCAGCCAGCAATTCAAGACCTACATCGTCTCCGGCGGCGACACCGCATTCATGCGCGCCTTTGCCGAAGTGGTCTACGGCGTGCCGCCGGAACAGGTGATCGGCAGCACCTTCGTGACCCAGTTCCAGATCACCGACGGCACCCCGCACATCCTGCGCACTGCCAAGCTGGCCCACAACGACGATGGCCCGGGCAAGCCGGAAAGCATCGACGCGATCATCGGCCGGCGCCCGATCCTGGCCTTCGGCAACTCCGACGGCGACCTGCAGATGCTGCAGTGGACGGCCGCTGGCAAAGGCAAACGCTTGATGGGGCTGGTGCACCACACCGACGCCACGCGCGAGTGGGCCTATGACCGCAAATCTTCCGTCGGGCGCCTGGACAAGGCGCTGGATGAGGCAAACACCCAAGGTTGGACCGTGGTGGATATGGCCGCCGAATGGCGCCGTATCTACCCCTTCGAGCCGGTGGTGCAACAGCAGGTGCAATAAGAAAAGACGTCGCGATGGACTGTAATAAACGTTGGTCGCAGGTACTGCGGCTCAAGCCGATATAGGAGCAGGTCTTATGACTCGCATACGCAAGTGGCTACCGAAGCTGGCCCTGGTGGCGGCTTCAGTGATGGGGGCCGGGGCAACCGCCTTGGCCGCCGAAAAGCCGAATATCCTGGTGATATTCGGCGATGACATCGGGCAAACCAATATCAGCGCCTATTCCATGGGCGTGGTGGGCTACAAGACCCCGAACATCGACCGCATCGCCAAAGAAGGCATGATGTTCACCGATTACTACGCCGAGAACAGCTGTACCGCCGGGCGCTCATCCTTTATCACGGGCCAGACGCCGTTGCGCACGGGCTTGTCGAAGGTCGGCGCACCGGGTGCATCGGTGGGCCTGCAAAAGCGCGATATCACCATCGCCCAGGCCCTCAAGTCACTGGGCTATGCCACCGGCCAGTTCGGCAAGAACCACTTGGGTGACAAAGACGAATACCTGCCGACCAACCACGGTTTCGACGAGTTTTTCGGCAACCTCTACCACCTCAATGCTGAAGAGGAACCCGAGCGGCCCTATTGGCCCAAGGACGACCCTGACTTCGTCAAGGCCAACTCGCCGCGTGGGGTAATCCACAGTTTTGCCGACGGCAAGATCGAGGACACCGGTGCCTTGACCACCAAGCGCATGGAGACCATCGACGACGAAACCACCGCTGCCGCCCAGGCGTTCATCAAGAAGCAGGCCGAGGCCGACAAGCCGTTCTTTGTGTGGATGAACACCACCCGCATGCACTTGTTCACCCATGTGCGTGAGTCGATGAAGGGCCAGAGCGGCATGCCCGGCAACGAGTATGCCGATGGCATGCTGGAGCATGACGGCGACGTCGGTAAACTCCTGCAAACCCTCGACGACCTGAAAATCGCCGACAACACCATCGTGGTCTACACCACTGATAACGGGCCGAATCAGTTCTCCTGGCCGGATGCGGCGACCACGCCGTTTCGCAACGAAAAGAACTCCAACTGGGAAGGTGCCTATCGCGTGCCGGCGATGATTCGCTGGCCGGGCAAGATCAAGCCGGCCGAGGTCTCCAACGAGATGTTCTCGGGCATGGACTGGTTCCCGACCCTGCTCGCGGCCGCGGGTGATACCGAGGTCAAGGACAAGCTGCTCAAAGGCTGGGCGCCCACCGCAGGCGGTGGCAATTTCAAGGTGCACCTGGATGGTTTCAACCAACTGCCGTACCTGACAGGCCAGCAACCCAAGGGCGCACGCGACGAGTTCTATTACTTCAACGATGACGGGGTGCTGGTTTCGGCGCGCTTTGGCAACTGGAAAGCCGTGTACTGCGAACAGCGCGCGCCCGGTGGGTTCAAGGTGTGGAGCGAGCCGTTCGTGTGCCTGCGGGTACCGAAGATCTTCAACTTGCGCATGGACCCGTTTGAGCGGGCAGACATCGTCTCTGATCAGTATTACGACTGGAGCACGAAAAACGTCTACCTGGTTGCGGTAGCGGTGACCAAATCGGCGAAGTTCCTCCAAACCTTTGTCGAATACCCACCGAGCCAGAAACCGGCGAGCTTCAGCATCGACCAGATTCGTGCAGCGGTGGATGCGAAGATTGCCGAGAAGGCTAAAGCACAGCCTGCACAATAAAGGGCTGAACGCCGCTCACCCAGGGTGAGCGGCATTTTTATGTAGGCGCGAGCTTGCTCGCGAAAAATGCAAGCGCGCCGCGTTTATCCAGAATGTGCGCGTAATCGTTGGCGTTTTTCGCGAGCAAGCTCGCTCCTACAGGGGGCTCCACTCAATGTCTTCACGCTCCGCTGCCATGGTTCAAACTCAAATCACCTCCACCCTGCTGATCCCCGCCCTGCTGCTGTTCACCTCCGGCGCCGCCGCCCTGGTGTATCAGGTGCTATGGATCAAGCAGTTGTCGCTGGTGGTCGGGGTCGAGGTCTATGCCATTACCACTGGGATCAGTGCGTTCTTTGCCGGGCTGGCCCTGGGCAGCCTGCTGTTTGGCCGCTGGGCCGACCGTCTCGCCCGGCCGCTGGTGCTGTACGCGGCACTGGAAATTTTTGTCGCCGTGCTGGGGGTCAGCGCCACGTTGGCTCTGGGCATGGCCGCCAGCCCGTTTGCCTGGCTGGAGCAACGCATCGGCCTGTTCGCCTGGATCCTGCCCTTCGTCCTAGTCGGTTTGCCCGCCTTGTTGATGGGCGGCACCCTGCCGGTACTGGTACGCGCCCTCAACGTCGATGCCAAGGACCTGGGCCAGGCCGGTGGCCGACTGTATGCCGCGAACACCGCCGGGGCGATCGTCGGCACCTTGCTCACCGCCTTTGTGCTGATCGCCACCTTTGGCTTGCGCGGCAGTGCCCTGGTGGCCGCCCTGCTCAACCTGCTGGCCGCCGTCGGCGCCTTGTTGTATGTGCGTCATCGCGCGACGGCGGCCAGCGTCCCGTCCAAGACGCAGCCGGCGCGCCTGGCACTGGTGCTGTATGCCATCGCCGGTGGCGTGGCCCTGGGTTACGAAGTGGTCTGGTCGCAATCGATCGTGCAGTTCATGAGCACCCGCACCTACGCCTTTGCGGTGGTGTTGGCCACCTACCTGGCCGGGTTGTTTATCGGCAGCCAACTCATGGCGCGCCGGGTCGAACGCCTGCGCGATCCCTGGGGCGTGTTCGGCCTGTTGATCGCCGGGGCCGGGCTGGTGGCCCTGCTGGAAATCGCCCTGCTGGGCCGTTGGCTGGTGCTGTTGCAAACCCAGGCCGAGGCAATGGTGCTGAACCTGGGCGGCCCTGAGTTGGCGGGCATGAGCGCGCGTTTTGCGATGGCCGCCCTGTGCATTGTGTTTGTGCCCACCCTGTTGCTGGGCGCGGCGTTTCCCCTGGCGTTGCGCCTGAGTGTGGGCAGCGCGCATGTGGGCCGGGATGTGGGCGCGGTAGTGGCGTTCAACACCCTGGGCGGGATTGTCGGCGTCATGCTCTGCGGCTTTGTGCTGATTCCCTGGCTGGGTCTGGTGCGCACCCTGGGCCTGCTGGCAGTGATTGCCGGCGCGGTAGGTTACATCGCGGCACGGCGTGGGCATGGGGTGAAAAGGGGTCGGCGCCAGGCGGTGGTGGCTCTGGGCCTGTTGTCGCTGGCCGTGGCCCTGCTGACCCCGGTGGACCGCCTGGCCAACCTGCTGCCCGGCGCACGCAATGCCAGCCTCAAGTTTTACCAGGAAGGACGCGGTGCCACGGTCGCCGTGGTCACCCAGGGCAAAGGGGCACGGGCCTTTCAACGCCTGTATATCCAGGGCGTTTCCAACACCGGCGACGCCATGCCATCCCTGCGTTATATGCGCATCCAGGCCCTGTTGCCGCTGCTGATCCATAACGGTGAACCCCGCTCGGCCCTGGTGATCGGCTTTGGCACCGGTATCACCGCGGGCGCACTGTTGCGTTATCCGGGGCTGGAACAACGGGTGGTCGCCGAGTTGCTGCCTGCGGTGGTGCAAGCGGCGCCCCTGTTCAAGGGCAACTACAACGCCGCCAGCGATCCCGGCGTGCAAGTGCGCTTGCGCGACGGTCGCCAGGAACTGCTGCGCAGCCCCCAGGCCTACGACTTGATCACCCTGGAGCCGCCACCGCCCTCCGCCGCCGGCGTGGTCAACCTGTATTCGCGCGACTTCTATCAATTGGCCGCGCGCCGCCTGGAGAAACACGGCCTGCTGGCCCAATGGCTGCCACTGCCAACACAGAACATCGAAGATTCGCAGTCATTGGTGCGCAGCTTTCTCGATGTGTTTCCCTACGCCAGCCTGTGGACCAGCGAATTCCACGAAATGCTGCTGGTGGGTTCCATGGAGCCCATCGAGCTGGACGCCGCGCGCATCCGCCAGCGCTTCGAACAAGCCCCGGTACGCAGTGCCCTGGCCGAGGTCGGCATTGACTCGGCAGCGACCTTGCTGGCCACCTGGGTCACCGATCGCAATGGGCTGGAGCGTTTTGCCGGGCAGGCCCTGGCGGTCACCGATGATCAACCACGCATCGAATACGCACCATGGGTGCGCAGCCAGGAGATCAAGCGGGTATTGCCGGCATTACTGGACTTGCGGGTAAGCGCACCGCTGCGCAATGCCGACCCGGCATTCTCGCGGACCCTGGACGCAGAGCAGCAACGCCTGATGCAGTTCTACCGCGCCAGCCTGCATGCCTACGAAGGTGATCGCGCGGCGTGGGGGCGGGATATCCGGCAAGTGTTGCAGGAAGATGGCGCCAACCCGTATTACCGCTGGTTTGTCGGCGATTGACGTGTAGGAGCTGGCTTGCCAGCTCCTACCGTGAGGGCGGGTTATTGGGTTTTGAGCTTGACGTACGACTGATGCAGGTCCGCCGCCCAGCCATCCATCACAGCCTTCACGTCGGCTGCTTTCATGACCTGGGTATCGTTGTCCAAAGGCTTGCCCGTGCCTTTACGCACGACTTGGGCAATCACGCGGCCGCTGTCACCATCGAGAAACTGCGCCTCGGTACCCAGGGTGGTTTCCTGGTCGCGAATCCCGGTGCCAGTGCTGACCGCTGCTGCCACCAGGGCGACCGGAATGAATTCGTAGGGCTTGAGGCCTTCAGTCTTGCGACTGACAGCAGTAATGGCCGCCCGCACCACAATCACCCCAGGGCCCGGTGCATTGGCCAGTGGCAGTGACTTGACCAGCTCACGCTTGAGCGCCTGGTTGTAGTACTCGTTGATGCTGCGCAAAGTGTCTTCGGGAATCTGCGCGGTGGCCTGGGGCTTGGGGAAGAACTGGGTCGGCTCGATGTACACCGAGGTGTAGCGGTTCAGATTCAGCTTGGGATCGACCCAGCGCATCACCTCTGCGCCCGACGGCGACTTGGCTTCGCGTAAATGACTGTAGTCCGAGAGAAAGCCCGAGTATTCGTCCGGCTGGGGGACTTTACTCGCGCACCCGGCAACCCCGAGTGAGGCAATACACAGTGTGCTGATCATTAGCCCTAGCTTCATGGTGCGACTCCTTGGTGTTTATCGTCGAAATGTGAAGTTACAGGTATAGCCAACTCTTGGGAAATAACCTGCCGGTTGCGCGCATGTGCGGCTTATTTCACCGCATCGATTTGACAGGCATCCAACCTGCGTCAAAGCTGCACACAGCTAAAGCACGCCGTAGAGCGTCAACGCATCGGACATCGGAAGTCGTATGCCCAAGGTTACCCACCGTGATTCACCCCGTCGCTATCTCTACCCACTGTTGATTGCCGTTGTGCTACTGGCGATGGCCGGGATCTGGCTGTTCCTCCAGGCCAGTACGCCCAGGCTGCCGTTACCGGCGCCTGCACCTGTGGCAGTGGTGGCCAAGCCGGCGGCGCTGCCACCTGCGCAAATGGTCGACGAGCAACAGTGCCAGGGTTGCCATCAACCCCAGGCCAAGGACTGGCAAGGGTCGCACCATCAACTGGCGATGCAGCTGGCAACGCCTGCAACAGTGCCGGCTGACTTCAATAATGCAGCGTTCCAGGGCGAAGGCGAGACCACCCGGTTCTTTCGCCGGGGCGATGAGTTCTGGGTCAACACCCCTGGCGGCGACGGCAAGGCCTTGGACTTCAAGGTCGCCTACACCTTCGGCATCGCGCCCTTGCAGCAATACCTGATCGACGTCGGCGATGGACGCTTGCAGGCCCTGGGCGTGGCCTGGGATACCGAAAAAAACCGCTGGTTCCACCTCTATCCCGGCCAAGGCGTGAACTTCAAGAACCCGCTGCACTGGAGCAAATCGAGCCAGAACGCCAATTTCATGTGCGTGGAATGCCACACCACCGGCTATAAACGCAACTTCGATGCGGCCGGCAACACCTTCGACAGCCAATGGAACAGCCTCGGCGTCGGCTGCCAGGCCTGCCATGGCCCAGCGTCCAACCATGTGCAATGGGCGGCAAAAAAAGGCGACCTGCTGCATGCCGGTTTTGCCGTGGACTTGAAGGACAAGGACGCCACTGTCGAACTCGAAACCTGCGCCCGCTGCCACGCCCGTCGTGCACCATTGGGTGACGGCTATACCGTAGGCAAACGCCTGATGGACGACTACCTGCCCAGCGCCCTCACCCGCGAACTGTATGCCCTGGACGGCAAGATCAAGGACGAGGTGTTTGAGCACGGCTCCTTCGCCCAAAGCAAGATGGCCGACAAAGGCGTACGTTGCACCGACTGCCACAACCCCCATAGCAACCAACTGAAAGCCCCCGGCAATGGCGTGTGCCTGCAATGCCACAACACCGCGGGCAAGGCCGCTGTTGCCTCGGTAGATGGCCGGGGTTTGCAGGCCAAGAACTACGAAGCACCGGAGCACACGCGCCATGTCGCCGGGCAGCCCGGGTCGTTTTGCGTCGATTGCCATATGCCCGGCAAGGTCTACATGGGCAATGACTTTCGTCATGACCACAGTTTCAGCATTCCCAACCCCGAGCGCGCCGCCAGGCTCGGTACCCCGGACGCCTGCCTGGCCTGCCACCAGGGCAAGGCCGGCGACAAGATCACCGCGCAATTCAAACTGTGGGACCACAGCCAGGCACTCCAGGCCCCGCGCTACGACGAAAGCCTGGCGTTGATTCGCGGCGGCCAGCCGGGCGCTGCACAAGCGCTGTATCAGCAGTTGGCGCGCAATAATCTGCCGGCAATCCAACGCGCCACGCTGCTGGCCGAATTGGTCAACTACCCGAGCGAACAGGCGCTGAAACTGGCGACCAAGGACCTGGGCAACCCTGCCCCACAGGTGCGCGAGAGTGCGCTACGGGCGGTCAGCGCCTTTGTGCCACCCGCCGAGCGCATCACGCTGTATGCCCCCCTGCTGAAGGACCCGGTGCGGGCGGTGCGCATCCTCGCCGCGCGGGATCTGCTCAGTGTCGCGGCGCAAGGCCTGGGCCCGGCCTGGGAGCAGGCCATCGGAGAGTATGAAAACGTGCAACTGAGCCTGCAGGAACGCGCCGAAGCCAACCTCAACCTGGCCATGCTGTACCAGGCCAGCGGCCGCGCTGGTCAGGTCGAAGCCCAACTGCGCACCGCACTGCTGCGCGACCCGGACTTCTACCCGGCACTGGTGACCCTCGCGCAGTGGCTGGAGGCCAATGGCCGTGGCGAAGAAGCCCGGCGCCTGGTGGCCGATAACCTCAAGCAGCATCCCGAAGCCGCGTTGCTGCAACACACCCAGGGGCTGATGCTGATTCGCCAGGGCAATACGGCACCAGCGCTGGCGCATTTGCGTGAGGCGGCCCGCCTGGAACCGGGCAACGGGCAGTACAGCTTTGTGCTGGCGGTGGCGTTGCACGACGGTGGCCAGGTCGACAAGGCCTGCCAGCAGTTGGAAGACCTGCTCAAGCGCCAACCGTATAACCGTAATGCGCGGTTGTCGTTGATCCAGTACTACCTGGAGAACGGCCAGGAGCCGAAAGCGCAGATGGTGATGCAATCGTGGAAGCAGTTGAATCCACAAGACCCGGCCTTGAAATAACTAGGCCTGATCTTCAAGGGGGGGGGGCAGTGAGATACAACCGAACGCCGGTTGATCTAAGCGCCATAGCCGATGATGAGCGATTCCGCTTTTGGCCGTTTGTCGTTTTAAAACGCTACAGACCAAGATAAAAACCATAAAACCATATCAGCCGAGGAATAACTGATGTTTTATGGCCTAAATTCTGATCCGTATTAATGTAGTTTTTCTGAGTCTGTTTTGTTTTCCATGGATTTCCTACAGTGCCCGGGACTTGAAACCGTGGAAGACTGACCATGAGCACAGCATCAACCGGGCAGGCCTATAACTATAAGGTTGTCCGTCAATTCGTCATTGCCACCGTGGTGTGGGGCGTCATCGGCATGGCCATGGGGGTGTGGATCGCCTCGCAACTGGTGTGGCCGGACATGAACCTGGACTTGCCCTGGACCACCTTTGGCCGGTTGCGGCCGCTGCACACCAGCCTGGTGATTTTCGGCTTTGCCGGCAGCGCGCAATTTGCCGCCAGCTACTACGCGGTACAACGTACCTGCCAGGTGCGCCTGTACTCCGATTGGCTCGCCGCTTTCACTTTCTGGGGTTGGCAGTCGGTGATTGTGATCATGCTGGTCACCCTGCCCCTGGGCTACACCACCACCAAGGAATACGCCGAGATCGAGTTCTCCGGCGCGGTGTGGATGACCGTGGTGTGGGTGGCCTACGCCATCGTGTTCTTCACCACCGTGGTGCAGCGCAAGACCCAGCACATCTACGTCGGCAATTGGTTCTTCGGCGCGTTTATCGTGGTGATCGCCATGCTGCACGTGGTCAACCACCTGTCGATCCCGGTGGACTGGTTCAAGTCCTATCCGGTGTATTCCGGGGCCACCGACGCCATGGTGCAGTGGTGGTACGGGCATAACGCGGTAGGGTTTTTCCTGACCACCGGGTTCCTGGGAATGATGTATTACTTTGTGCCCAAGCAGGTCGGGCGGCCGGTGTATTCCTATCGCCTGTCCATCGTGCATTTCTGGGCGTTGATCACCCTGTATATCTGGGCCGGCCCCCACCACCTGCACTACACCGCGCTGCCGGACTGGGCCCAATCGTTGGGCATGGCCATGTCGCTGATCCTGCTGGCGCCCAGTTGGGGCGGGATGATCAACGGCATGATGACCCTCTCGGGCGCCTGGCATAAATTGCGCACCGACCCGATCCTGCGGTTTTTGGTGTTGTCGCTGGCGTTCTATGGCATGTCGACCTTTGAAGGTCCGATGATGGCGATCAAGACGGTCAACGCCCTGTCCCACTACACCGACTGGACCATCGGCCACGTCCACGCAGGCGCCCTGGGCTGGGTAGCGATGATCACCTTTGGCTCGCTGTACCACATGATCCCCAAAGTCTTCGGCCGCGAGCAGATGTACAGCGTGCCGCTGATCAACCTGCACTTCTGGCTGGCAACCATCGGCACGGTGCTGTACATCGCCTCGATGTGGGTCAACGGCATCACCCAGGGCCTGATGTGGCGGGCAGTCAACGACGACGGCACCCTCACCTACTCCTTCGTCGAAGCCTTGCAGGCCAGCCACCCGGGGTTTGTAGTACGGTTTGCCGGCGGCGTGTTCTTCCTCGGCGGCATGTTGCTGATGGCCTACAACACCTGGCGTACGGTACGGGTCGCGGACTTGAAGGTGGCGCACAGTGATGCGCAGATCGCCTGATGTGGGAGGTTATCTTTAACCTGGCGACGGTGATCTGCCTGTATGGCGCTGTGGAATATTGCCTGCGGGACCCGTCCGGGGAAGCCTTGGACGAGGCCAGTTTGATTCCGTTTGCCGACGACCCGCAAGTGGCACGGCGGGTCGAGTTGGCGACGGGCAAGCAGGTCAAGGCAGTGGCGCCTGAGGAGGCCAGGCCCGGTTGGGGCAACGTAGAGGTCTGAAGGCCTGCTGGGTTTTGTATGGGAGCGGGCTTTTTGTGGGAGCGGGCTTGCTCGCGAAGGCGGTGTGTCAGTCAAGTACTGCTAACCTGACACGCCGCTTTCGCGAGCAAGCCCGCTCCCACATTTGATGAATCAGCCGCGTTCGCGAGGGATCAGGCTCTGCAACTGCAAGGCCAGGAAGTTGGCATCAAAGGCAAAGGTGTCCGGGTCTTTCAGGCCATTGGTTTTCTTCCACAGCCAATCATTGGACCCCGGCAGCAATACCAGAGAAATACTGCCGTAGCGTGCAGCGGTCAGCCCCATCACCGACAACGAAATCAAGCCACCCGCCCCCATCACATCCGGCACGAACTCCACCGGCTTGCCGGCAATATGAATGGTCAACTTCTCGGTCTTGAAGGTCGAAGTCTCCACCGGCACGCTCGGCCCGGACGCCACATAGGCCTCACGCTGCACCTCCAGCAAGCCGTCACTCTTGACCGGCGCCAGCCATTGCTCGATCTGGCCGTACAGCTCGGTGATTTTCTGGGTCCAGTGGGCTGACTGCACCTCGAACTGCTGGCGCTTGTGCGCTTCGCTGTCGGCGTAATGACGAAGCATCTCGCCCAGTTGCTGTACATCGTCCATTGCGGTGTTCCTCGGGGACTGCAAACAACGATCATGGCAGATGCCGCACCGCCGCGTATGACTAACGCACCCGTGTTGGGTAAGGTGTGCCTTTCGCCCAACAGCTTGAGGAGCTTGGCATGCGTACCATCGGCCTAATCGGCGGCATGAGCTGGGAGTCCAGCGCCGAGTATTACCGGATCATCAACCAGCAGGTCCGCGACCGGTTGGGGCCGCTGCGCTCGGCACAAATCCTGCTGTACAGCGTCGACTTCGGCCCGGTGGAACAGGCCCAGCACGCCGGGCGCTGGGATGACGCGGCGCAGATCCTGCAAGACGCCGCACGCCGTCTGCAAGCCGGTGGCGCCGACTGCATTGTGCTGTGTACCAACACCATGCATTTGGTGGCACCGCAGATCGAAGCCGCCGTGTCGGTACCGTTCCTGCACATTGCCGATGCGGCGGGCGCGGCGGCAGTCAAGGCCAATACCCTGACCGTCGGCCTGCTGGGCACAGCGTTCACCATGGAACAGGATTTTCTCAAGGCGCGCCTGGCGGCCCAGGGCTTGAACGTACTGGTGCCTGACGCCGACGAGCGCCGTGCCGTGCACCGGATCATCTATGAAGAGTTGTGCGTCGGGGTGATCAGCGAGGCGTCACGCCAGGTTTACCAACAGGCCATCGCGAACCTCGCGGCCCGTGGCGCCCAGGCGATTATCCTGGGGTGAACCGAGATTGGCCTGTTGATCAAGCCCGAGCACAGCGATCTGCCCTTGCTCGACACCACCGAGCTGCATGCGCAGGCTGCGGTGGCGTTTGCCCTGGGGGATCAGGCGGTCTGACGCAGGCGAGCCATGCTCAGGGCATCGACAAATACGCCGTCACGCACGGCGTAATCGCGCAACCGGCCTTCGGTCTCGAAACCGAACTTGCGGTACAGCGCCTGGGCCGGCTCGTTGTCGACATACACCGTCAGTTCCACCCGGCGCAGGTTCATCCAGTTGTCGGCCACCTCCAGCGCCGCACCCAGCAACTGGGTGCCCACGCCCTGGCCCTGCCAGGCCACCGCCACCCCCATGCCGATACCGCCGACATGGCTTTGGCGACTGCGCGAATACTGCTCCAGGGTGCAATTGCCAATCACCTCACCGGCCTGCACCGCCACCAGCCTGAGCAGTCGCTCATTGGTATCCGCCAGGCGTTTGCGCCAGACCTCCAGTGATTGGAACGGCATCTGCAGCACCTGACGGCACACGGCCGGCTCGTTGTAGAGCGCATGCATGCCTTCGAGATGGGTTTCGGCAAAGCGCTGGATCACGATCTTGGAGTCAGGTGCAGGCATTGTGTTTCATCCTTTGAAAGACAAGTGGCCGACCAGTGTAGGCAGCGATAGCACGCGCTGTCATCCGTGACAGCGTTGCGCGCCCAGCCGCCACACCCGTGCAATATCCGCCGCCCGCTCACGCAACAACCTCGGCGCTTCGCTGCAGGCCTGCTCCAGGCTCATCGGCCCGCCAGGCAAGGCGAACGCGGCGTCGACGCCATGGGCGTACATCTGCTCATAGCCCTCGCCCAAGGTGCCGGCGATCACGATGACGGGAACACCGTGCTGCTTGGCTACCCGTGCCACGCCAAACGGGGTTTTGCCGCGCAGGGTCTGGGCATCGAAACGGCCTTCGCCGGTGATTACCAGGTCGGCGCCGCGTACCGCATCTTCCAGGCCCACCAGTTCGGCGACCACGTCCACACCCGCGCGAAACTGCGCGCCGAGGAAGGCTTTGGCGGCAAAACCCAGGCCGCCTGCCGCGCCGCTGCCCGGCTCGTCGCGCACGTCCCGGGGCAAGACCTCGGCGCAGTGGTCGGCGAAGTGGCCCAGGGCCTGGTCCAGTTGCGCGACTTGTTGTGGATTGGCGCCTTTTTGCGGGCCGAAAATCGCCGAGGCGCCATGGGGGCCGCACAGGGGGTTGTTGACGTCGGCGGCGATCTCGAAGCGCACCTGGGCCAGACGCGGGTCCATTAGTTCAAGATTGATGCGGGCCAACTGCGCCAGGGCCAGGCCGCCGCGCGCCAGCGTTGCACCTTGGGCGTCGAGCAGTTGCACGCCAAGGGCCTGCATGGCGCCGGCGCCGCCGTCATTGGTGGCGCTGCCGCCAATCGCCAGGATGATCCGCTGGGCACCCGCGTCCAGGGCGGCGCGGATCAGTTCACCAGTACCGAAGGTGCTACTGGCACAGGCATCGCGTTGCCCCGGCTGGACCAGTTGCAAGCCACTGGCTTCGGCCATTTCGATAATCGCCGTGGCACTCTCGGCCAACCAGCCCCAGCGAGCCTCAACGGTGCCGCCCAACGGGCCTTGCACGGTGCAACTGCGCAATTGGCCATGGCAGGCCGCGAGTACCGAGTCCACCGTGCCTTCACCACCGTCCGCCATCGGGCACTTGATCAGTTCGGCATCGGGCCAGACCTGAGCCAACCCTTGGGCAATGGCCTGGGCCACGCCTTCGGCACTCAGGCTGTCCTTGAACGAGTCGGGGGCGATGATGACTTTCATGGGCTTTCTCCGGTTTTTATGACGCCCATGCTGCCAGTTGGCACCGGCAATGACGCCTGTCCGATGCACAAGCGTGGCTGGGGTTTGTTGTTCATTTCCACAAAAGCACCGGCGCCTACGGGGTTGGGGGCAGCAGTTGCACTCCCAGGTACAACGCGAGCATGCCATCAAGGGTCAACGGGTCGACACCGCTCAATTCGGCGATGCGTTCCATGCGATAGCGCAGGCTGTTGCGGTGGATGCCCAGTGCATCGGCGCAGGCCTGGCTTTGCCCGTCGTGCTCGCACCAACTGCGTAGCGTGGCCTGCAACTGGCCATTGCTGTCCTTGGCCAGGACCTTGCGCAACGGGTTGAGCAGTTCGTCGAGGGCATCGTCGTTGCGATGGCGCCAGAGCATTACCGGCAACCGGTAGCGATTGAGGGTCAGCAGGCGTGACTGGGGTAGCACGTCGCGGCCATAGGCGAGCAAGTCCGCCACGCGACGATAACAGCGGCGCAAGCCCGTCAAGCCATCGGCCTGCCCCCCCACAGCCACCCGCAGGACGTTCCAGCCGCAGGCATCGAGTTTTTCCAGCAGGCGCGGGTTGTCCATCGGCACCGACGCCGGGCGGCACCACAGCAACGAAAACTGCGCGGAGCTGACGCACCAGCTGTCCGGGTAACGCGATGCCAGCCAGGCTGCCAGCGCTTCGGCGGTCTGCCCCGGGCCCAATTCAAACAGGTAAGGAGTGCGCGGCAACTGCGGCTTGAGCCCCAGTTGCTGAGCCTCATCCACCAGGCGCGGCGATTCGCCGCTGTCGGCCAGCAGCAACGCCAGCAGATCATCACAGCGCTGGCGCCGCCATTGCTGCTCCGCCTGCTGGTGGCGCTGGCTGACCAGCATCTCCGCGGTCATGCGCACCAGCTCGGCATAGGTGCGCAGCAGCTGCGGTTCGCCACTGATGCCCAGCACGCCGATCAGGCGCTGGTCATGCAGCAACGGCAGGTTGATCCCCGGCGCCACGCCCTTGAGGTGCTTGGCGGTCTGGCTGTCGATTTCCACCACGCGACCGTTGGCCAGCACCAATTGCGCACCTTCATGGCGGGTATTGATCCGCTCCGGTTCGCCGCTGCCAAGGATCAGGCCCTGGCTGTCCATGACGTTGACGTTATAGGGCAAAATGGCCATCGTGCGATTGACGATATCCTGCGCCAGGTCATGATCGAGTTCGAACATGGGGCTAAATTCCTTGAAAGCGCTGCGTTACGCAATTGTTCAAAGGCACAGCGCAATGGATCGATCGCTGTGCGGGGGCACAAAGACACGGCACCGTCCCGTGACCGAGACTCTTGGGGCGATCAACGTTACCCTCGCATCGCGAAAAATCATAATAAAGAGAGAACGCCATGTCACAGAGCGCCGCCGCTACCCTGGCCAACGATGACGACAAAAACGCCGTCTACAAGCGCATCACCCTGCGCCTGATCCCCTTCATTTTCATCTGCTACCTGTTTAACTACCTGGACCGCGTCAACGTCGGCTTTGCCAAGTTGCAGATGCTCGACGCCTTGAAGTTCAGCGAGACCGTGTACGGCCTCGGTGCCGGGATCTTCTTTATCGGCTACGTGCTGTGTGGTGTGCCGAGCAACCTGGCACTGACCAAGTTCGGGCCACGGCGCTGGATTGCGCTGATGATGATCACCTGGGGCACCCTGTCTACCTGCCTGCTGTTCGTGACCACGCCGACGCACTTCTACACCTTGCGCCTGTTTACCGGTGCCGCTGAAGCGGGTTTCTTCCCGGGCGTGGTGCTGTACCTCTCGCAGTGGTTCCCGACGTTCCGTCGTGGGCGGATCATGGCGCTGTTCATGTCGGCGATCCCGGTGTCCGGCCTGCTCGGCAGCCCGTTCTCTGGCTGGATCCTCAACCACTTCGCCGCAGGCCAGGGTGGCCTGGCGGGCTGGCAGTGGATGTTCCTGCTGCAAGGCGTGCCGACGGTCATCCTCGGCGCTCTCGCCTACTTCCTGCTCAGCGACAGCTTCGCCAACGCCAAATGGCTGACCGCCCATGAACGCGCAGTGCTTGAAGCCGACCAGGCCACCGACCTGGCCAACAAGCCCAAGACCACCACTGATTCGCTGCTGGAAGTGTTCAAGAACCCGGCGATCTGGGCGTTCGGCCTGATCTACTTCTGCATCCAGAGCGGCGTGTACGCCATCAACTTCTGGCTGCCGTCGATCATCAAGAACATGGGCTTTTCCGACAACCTGGTAATTGGCTGGCTCAGTGCAATTCCGTATCTGCTGGCCGCGGTGTTCATGTTGTTGGTAGGCCGCTCTGCCGACCTGCGCAAGGAACGGCGCTGGCATTTGGTGGTGCCGATGCTGATGGGCGCTGTCGGCCTGATCATCGCAGTGAACTTCGCCACCACTCCGGCCATTGCCATCCTCGGCCTGACCATCGCCACCATGGGCGCCCTCACCGGCCTGCCGATGTTCTGGCCAGTACCCACCGCCATGCTCAGCGCCGGCGCTGCAGCGGGCGGCCTGGCGTTGATCAACTCCATGGGGCAGATGGCGGGTTTCTTGAGCCCGTATGTGGTGGGGTTTGTGAAAGATGCCACTGGATCCACCGACCTGGCGTTGTATCTGCTGGCAGCGGTGATTGTCGCGGGTAGCGTGTTGGCATTGCGCATGACCCGCACCCTGAAGGCCTGACGCGCTCAAAAAAATGTAGGAGCAGCTTTTTGTGGGAGCGGGCTTGCTCGCGAAAGCGGTGTCTCAGTCAATACATAGGTTGACTGATCCACCGCTTTCGCGAGCAAGCCCGCTCCCACATTTGGTTGGGTGTTTACAACAGGCCGCCGCCGTCGAGGCCGATGATATCTGTGCCGAATGATCTAACCTCATAACCAAAACCGCTCTAGCACGGGCTCTTCAGCACTGTTCAAAATCGAACAGCAGTTCAACACAGGTGTAGTTTTTTGGCATAAGCGACACGCTGATTAAAACCAAATACCCCACAACAACGCCCTTCTGGTCTTGGCATGCTTTCTGCTCTATCCCTGCCAGAGATTGACTATACGAATAGAAACTCGCCTCCACTCGTAGCCAATCACAGGGAATGCACAATTGAAGTTGATCTCAAGGCCTCTGCCTCAACTCTCCTCCAGCTCGTTTAAAACCGTCAGTGCCCTGACCTTGATCCTCGCCTCCCAATGGGCCCACGCCGAGGAATCGCGCCTGCAGACCGTGACGGTGCAGGCGAGCAAGGTCACCGCCAGCGAAGATGCCCAGCTCAAACTCGACGAGGTGGCCGGCGGCGTCAGCCTGGTCAAGGCCGCCGATGTCGAACGCGGCCGCTCGGCGACCCTGGAAGACACTCTCGCCTATCAGCCCGGGGTGTACGCGCAGTCGGCGGGCGGCAACGATGCCATCAAGATTTCCATTCGCGGCTCCGGGGCCAATACCTCGCCTGGGTATTTTCGCGAAGGCACCAAGTTCCTGTTCGATGGCCTGGCCCTGACCGGTTCCGGTGGCACGCCCTATGAGCTGCTGGAAACCCAGGGCCTGGACTACACCGAAGTGCTGCGCGGGGCCAATGCCTTCCAGTACGGCGCGCTGTCGTTGGGTGGCGCGATCAATATGGTGACCCACTCTGGCCTGACTGCACCGGGCAATCACGCGCGCTTCGAGGCCGGCAGCTTTGGCTGGCGCAAGCAGCAACTGAGCACCGGCGGCGTGGTGGACAACGGTGACTACTACGTCAGCCTGAGCAACTCCGAACGCGACGGTTACCAGGACTGGACCTTCACCAAAGCCAAGGGCGTGGTGACCAACTTCGGCTACCGTTTCAACCCCAAGCTGGAAACCCGGCTGTTCGTGCGCTACCGCGAGGAATACCACGAAAGCTCCGGCACCCTGACCAAGGCCCAGCTCAAGCACAACTCGTCGCAAACCAACCCGGTGGCCCTGGCCAGCCGCGATGATTCGACCAAGCGCGGATCGACCTGGGTCGGCAGCAAGACCACCTACACCTTCGACGATGACGCCACCCTGGATTTTGGCCTGGTCTACCACAACTACCCTCAGGTGCTGTACCGCAAGAGCACGGTCAACCCCAACTACTGGGACTGGCGCGACCTGAACCTGTCGCTGACCTACAACCGCAGCGACCAGATCCAGGGCCATACCAGCAACACATCCCTGAGCCTGACCAGCACCCAGCACCTACAGGCCGGGGTCAAGACCTACAACGGCAACCCCGCCTCCAGCACCTACGGCGCCCTGCAGAAACAGGCGCGCTACACCGGCTCGTTCGACCGCGTGTTTGCCGCCGGCAATGACCTGCAACTGACCGATCGCCTGTGGCTGTCCACCGGCCTGTCGCTGAGCCAGATCAAGCGCGATATCGAAGTGCGCTACTCGGACCGCGCCAATACTTCGCCCTACCCTGACCACTACAACTACGACAGCTGGAATGTCGCGCCGCGCCTGGGCCTGCGCTATGAAATCACACCGGACTTCCAGGTATTCGGCAACGTCAGCCGCTCCATCGACCCGCCCAGCAGTTGGTCGTCGTCGGGCTCTGGGGTGGCCAGCAACTACGCCAAGACCCTCACCGAGCAGAAGGCCAATACCGTTGAGTTTGGCGTGCGCGGCAAAGCCGGGATTTTCGACGGCAGCCTCGCGGTGTACCGCTCGTGGATCAAGGATGAACTGCTCACCGTCGAAGTGATTCCAGCCACCCGTACCACAGCGGCGGTCAACTCGACGTCCAACGCCAGCCCGACCATCCACCAGGGCATCGAAGCCGGCCTGGACACCGAGCTGTGGCAAAGCGCGCGTGGCGAAAAAATCAGCCTGCGCCAGGCCTACACCCTCAACGACTTCTACTACCGCAACGACGAGCGCTTTGGCTCCAACGAGCTGCCGGGGCTGCCCAAGCACGTGTACCAGGCCGAGCTGCAATACCGCCATCCCGACGGGTTCTATGCCGGGGTCAATGTGCGCTCGGTATCGAGTACCGCCGTGGACTACGCCAACACCCTGTATGCGCCCTCCTACACGATCTTCGGCGCCAAGCTGGGGTATGAAGCCCCGAGCAAGAAATGGCAGGTGTACCTGGACGTGAAAAACCTCACCGACCAGAACTACGTTACTGCCATCCAGCCGATCTACGACGCCCAGGGCAAAGACGTTGCCGCGCTGTATCCAGGGGACGGTTTTGGCGCCTTCACCGGTGTGGCGTTCAACTTCTAAGGTGGGAGCCTTCACGATGCCGATCAATCACTGGAGCCGGTTCGGCCTGCTCCTGGGGTTGCTGCTGGTGAGCGCCTGCTCGCCGGACGCCCCACCGCCCAGCTCGGTGCAGCGGGTCGACGGGCACCTGGATGCCCAGGGCCTGCTCAGCTATGACCCCGGCGACTACCACGAAACCCGCCAGGGCACGCCGGGCGGCACCTTGCGCATGTCGGCGGCGCTGGATACCGGCACCTTCGATGTGCATTCCAGCTACCACGGCAACGTGCAATGGCTGGCGCGGATCGTCTACGACTGCCTGCTGTATCAGGACGAAAACGGCAAGATTTCGCCCTGGCTGGCCAAGTCCTGGGACGTGTCCGAAGACGGCAAGACCTACACCTTCCACCTGCGCGATGACGTGACCTTCAGCGACGGCGCAAAATTCAATGCCGAGGCGTTGCGGATCAACCTGGAGCATATGCGTGACCCGGCGACCAAATCACCGCTGGCCGCCGCGTATATAGCGCCTTATATCGATGGCCGGATCATCGACGAGTACACCTTCGAGGCGCACTTGCGCGAGCCCTACTCGCCGTTCCTGTATGTGTTGGCGCAGTCCTGGCTGAGCATGGTCTCGCCCAAACAGATCCGCGAAGCGCCCAAGAGCATCGCCGAGCACTCTATCGGTTCCGGGCCGTTCGTGTTGCAAAGCTATACCCGCGAACAAGGTGCGACCTTTATCAAGCGCGCCGACTATCACTGGGCACCACCGGTTACCCGGCACATCGGTCCGGCCTACCTGGACCGTATCGAGCTGAGCATCGTCCCCGAGGCCATGACCCGCTACAGCACCCTGCAATCCAAGCGTTCGGACTTCACCCTGGATGCCCCGGCGCAAAATACCGCAGCAATGCGCGCCTCGCAGAACCTGGTGGTACGCAACCGGATTCGCATGGCCAGCCCGTATCGCAGTGTCACCTTCAACACCCTGCGTTTTCCATTCGACGATGTGCGCGTGCGCAAGGCCATCGCCCAGGCCATCGACCGTGACGGCCTGGCCTGGATTGCCGGGTTCGGCGAGCTTTTAGCGAAAAGCGATTACCTGGCGGTGAACACACCGTTCTACGACCCGGCCTACCGTGATGTACTGAAATACGACGTCGACGCCGCCAACCGCCAACTGGACGAAGCCGGCTGGACCCTGCGCGATGCCCAGGGCTATCGGGTCAAGGACGGCCGACGCCTGTCGGCGCAACTGCTGGGCTTCGAAAGCCCGTCATTCCCCAGCAACGTCGCGGTTGCCGTACAGGCGGACGTGAAGAAAGTCGGCATGCAACTGACCATTCAAATGATGCCCCTGGCCCAGCTCACCGACCGTCGTACCGCTGGCAATTATGACGCCATCGGCGGCGGCTATTGGCACACCAACACCCCCGACGGCCTGTACATCCTGTACCACAGCGACTCGCGCGCCTCGCCCACCAAAAGCGGCAACAACCTGAGCAACCTCAGCGACCCGCGCCTGGACCAACTGCTCAGCGCAGCTCGCCGCTCCCATGACCCGGTAGAACTGCAGGCCCTGTACAGCGCCGCGCAACAACGCCTGACCGAAGTGGTGCCCGCGGTACCGGACTTCGAAAGCCAGGTGCTGATCGCCTATCGCACGGCGGTCAAGGGGCTGATCTTCGACGCCGTGCACAACACCCCATTCTTTACCAGCGTGTGGCTGGATCAGGAGGCTCCATGAAACAGCTTGCCGCTCGACTACTGGCCGGGGTAGGCGTGCTGTGGGGCGCGGCCACCCTGACCTTCGTCGCCATCCATTTCAGTGCTGGCGACCCGGTGCTGGCGATTCTCGGCGGGCCGGACGCCATCCCCACCCCGCAGCAACTGGCTCAGGTTCGCGAGGAATACGGCTTTGACCAGCCGCTGTGGGTGCAATACGGGCGCTACGTGGGTCGGATTGCCCACGGCGATTTTGGCGAGTCGTACCGCCTGCGCATTCCCGTCACCGAGGCGATCGGCAAGCAGATCGGCGCCACCTTGCAACTGGCCCTGAGCGCTGCACTGTTGGCCATCGGCCTGGCGCTGGCCAGCGCGGTGCTCACCGCCAAGCGCAACCCCTGGGT
Source organism: Pseudomonas sp. 25 R 14 (assembly GCF_900004755.1). NCBI lineage: Bacteria > Pseudomonadati > Pseudomonadota > Gammaproteobacteria > Pseudomonadales > Pseudomonadaceae > Pseudomonas > Pseudomonas sp. 25 R 14. Next base: position 167,860 of record NZ_CVTS01000039.1, read on the forward strand.
ACGCCGCGTGGCTTCGGCCAGCGAGCTGGTGCTGTCGTCATCGCCGTCGTTCGTGCTGGGGATTTTGCTGTTGCTGGTGTTTTCCTTCCAGTGGCCGGTGTTGCCGCCGGCCGGCTCCAACGGCTGGCAAACCCTGATCCTGCCGACCATCGCCCTGGCGTTGCCGATTGCCGGGATGCTCAGCCAGGTGCTGCGCCAAGAGCTGGAAGACATCCTCGAACAACCCTTTATCGCCATGGCCCGCGCGCGCGGCCTGTCGCAGACCGCCGTGCGCCTGCGCCATGCCTTGCGCCATGCCTTGGTGCCGCTGGTGACCCTGTCCGGGTTCATCTTCGCCAGCCTGCTGGGAGGTGCGGTGGTCACGGAAATGTTGTTCGCCCGCCAGGGGATCGGGCGAATGATGCTCGATGCGGCCGTGGCCAAGGATGCGCCGGTGGTGCTGGGGATCACCTTGTTGGCGGCGCTGGTTTATGTGGGGGTGAACCTGTTGGTGGATGTGCTGAACGGGTTGATTGATCCACGGGTTAAACCGCGATGACGGCTGGTTCACACCATCTGCTTTATGTGGGAGCGGGCCCGCTCCCACAGTGGATCATCGTCAGCTTTGAATGACTCAATTTCAGATTAGGAACCGAACATGAGCGACACCCAACTGCACGAACGTTTCGCCCCGGTTTTCCAGCGCATTGCCCAAGGCGCGGTGCAACGTGAGCAGGAGCGTACCCTGGCATTCGACGCCGTCGCCTGGTTGAAAGACGCCGGCTTCGGTGCCTTGCGCGTACCGCGCAGCCAGGGCGGACTGGGCGCGACCCTGCCTGAGCTGTTCGCCTTGCTGATCGAGCTGGGCAGTGCCGATTCGAACCTGCCACAGATCGTGCGCGCGCATTTCGGCTTTGTCGAAGGCCGGCTGGTGAGTCAGGACAGTGACTCCCAGGCAGACTGGTTTCCCAAGGTCGTCGCCGGGCAATTGTGGGGCGCAGCCATGGCCGAGCGCAGTGACACCACCACCAACTCGGTGACGCTCAAGCCCACCGCCGATGGTTGGCAACTGGACGGCCAGAAGTATTACTGCACCGGCACCTTGTATGCCGACTGGATCGCCGTGGCTGCCGCCGACGGTGCCGACTTTATCAGCGTGGTGGTGCCCACCGATGCGCCCGGCGTGACTCGCGTGGATGACTGGGATGGTTTTGGCCAGCGCCTGAGCGGCAGCGGCACCACGCGCTTCGACCGGGTAGCCGTGCCCGAACATCAGGTACTGCGGCGCTTCAAGCCCGGCGAATTGCGGGCCGAGTCATATATCTCGGCGTTCTACCAGTTGTTCCACCTCGCGACCCTGGCCGGGATCGCCCGGGCCGCGCTGCGCGATGCCGTGGAGTTTGTCCAGGGCCGCACCCGCGCGTTCGGTATTCCCGGGCAATCCAGCCCGCGCCTGGACCCGCTGGTGCAACGGGTGATCGGCAAGCTGTCGAGCCTGTCCTATGCCGCCGACAGCCTGGTACAGGCCACCGCGCAGGTGCTGCAAACCACCCATGAGGCTGTGCTCGACGGCTCCATCAGCGAAGCGCAATACGTCGACGCGGATGTGCGCACTTATCAGGCACAGCAAGTGATCCTGCCGCTGGTGTTGGAAGCCACCAGCCTGCTGTTCGAAGTCGGCGGTGCCTCGGCCACCAGCCAGGTACGGCGCCTTGACCGGCATTGGCGCAATGCCCGCACCCTGGCCTCGCACAACCCGGCGATCTACCGCGAACGGGCCCTTGGCGATTTCTACCTCAACGATGTCAGCCCCGCTGCCGCCTGGCGTGCCGCCCAGGAACAGGCGGTGGCTGACCACCCCGAGCATGCCAGCGCCCGCGATGAAGCCAGCGCCGTCTAACCCAAGGAACTTGCATGAAAGCGCAAATGAGCATTGGCATGAACATCCTCGGTTTCGGCGCGCACGCGGCGGCCTGGCGGGTCGGCGAAGTGCCGGCGGATGCCTATCTGGATGTGGAGTACTACCGCAATATCGCGCGCATTTCCGAGCGCGGCACCCTCGACGCGATCTTCCTCGCCGACGGCCCAGCCCTGGCGGGTGATGTGGCCACGCAGCCGGTGGGCCGCCTGGAGCCAACCATCCTGTTGACTGCCGTGGCCCTCGCCACGCAACACATCGGCGTGATCGCCACCGCCTCCAGCACCTATAACGACCCCTACAACCTGGCCCGGCGCTTTGCCTCCCTGGACCACATCAGCGCGGGCCGCGCGGCCTGGAATGTGGTGACCAACGCCACCGACGCCGCCGCGCAGAATTTCGGCCTGGCCAACCAGTTGCAACACGGGGAGCGCTATGCCCGCGCCGAAGAGTTTATCGATATCGCCTTCAAGCTCTGGGATAGCTGGGAAGACGACGCGATCATCGGCGATGCCAGCAACGGGCACTACGCACACCCTGGCAAGATCCATACCCAGGACTTTGTCGGCCAGCACTTTTCCATCAAGGGCCCGCTAAACCTGCCCCGCTCGCCCCAGGGTCGCCCGGTGCTGGTGCAGGCCGGCTCGTCGGAGGGCGGCAAGGCCCTGGGCTCGCGGTATGCCGATGCGATTTTCACCACCCAGACCAGCCTGGAAGATGGCCAGCACTTCTACCGCGACATGAAGCAACGCGCTCGGCAATGGGGGCGCAACCCCGAGCACCTGAAAATCATGCCGGGCCTGTCCACGGTGATCGGCAGCAGCGAGGCCGAAGCCCATGCGCGCTTTGATCAACTCAATGCCTACCACGGCGAACATGGCCTGATCCAGCAAGTGGCCGCGCGGATCGGCATCCCGGCCGAGGAGCTGGCGCTGGATGCGCCGCTGCCGTGGGCGCGGATCGGTGAAGTGGGCACTTATGAGAAAGGCTCCCAAGGGTTTCTCGAAGCCCAGCTCAACCTGGCCCGCCGCGAAGGCTTGACGGTGCGCGAACTGTCACGGCGCATCCTGGTCGGCCATCGGTTGCTGGTGGGCACCCCGGAACAAGTGGCTGACAGCCTGGAGCACTGGTTCCTTGCGGGCGCGGCCGATGGCTTCAACATCATGCCGGACATGTTTCCTTCAGGGGTCGAGGTGTTTGTCGATGAGGTGGTGCCGCTGCTGCGCAAGCGCGGGGTGTTCCGCCATGAGTACAGCGGTAGCACGTTGCGTGAGCACCTGGGGTTGCCGTATCCGCAGAGTCAGTATGCGAGGAGCCTGGCATGAGCACCTATGCAATTCCCTGGCGCTTTACCCTGGCCTTGCCGAACACCTTTCGTCCCGGCCTGTCACTGGCCTGGCTGTTTGTGATCGGCTTGTCGATCGCGGCGCTCGTGCCGCACTGGCTGACCGGTATCGACCCACTGGCCGCCGCCGCCCGCAACGCCTACCTGCCGCCCAGCAGCAGCCACTGGCTGGGCACCGATGAAAACGGTCGCGATGTACTCGCCCGCCTGATCCACGGGGTGCGCCCTTCACTGTTGATGGGCCTGGTGTCCACGGCCATCGGCCTGGGCGCCGGGATCATCCTCGGCTTGGCGGCAGGCCTTGGCCCGCGCTTGGTGGATGGCGCGATCATGCGCTTGATCGATGTATTGCTGGCGTTTCCCGACTTGCTGCTGGCCCTGGTGATCATCACGTTCTGGGGCCAGGGCCTGTGGATCACGCTGATCGCGGTGGGCGTGGCGAGCATCCCGCGCTTTGCGCGGATGGTGCGTGCGCAGACCCTGGTGGTGCGTGACGCCCCCTACGTCGAAGCCGCCACCACCCTCGGCCGGCATCGTGCAGCCGTGGTATTGCGGCATGTGCTGCCCAATGCGGTCAAGCCGATCCTGATCCTCGCCACCATCGGTATCGGTCACAACATCATCACCGGCGCGGCCTTGAGCTTCCTCGGCTTTGGCGCTTCGCCGCCCGCGCCGGAATGGGGCTCGATGCTCGCCATGGGCCGCAACTACCTGGCCAACGCCTGGTGGCTGGTGGCCTGGCCGAGCGTGGCAATCATCCTGACGGTGGTGTCGATCACCGCCATTGGCCGTGACTGGCTGGCACGCAGCGAGGGTAAATCCCGATGAGTACGTTAGTGGATGTGCAAGACCTGCGGGTGCAGTTTGGCCACACACCGATTATCAAGGGCATATCGTTCAGCCTGGCCGCCGGTGAATGCCTGGCGTTGGTGGGTGAGTCTGGCTCGGGCAAGACGGTGACCTCACGCACCCTCAGCGGCCTGAGCGGCGCCGGATCAAAGGTACAGGCCGAGCGCCTGGCGTTTGCCGGCACTGACCTGCGCCAGTTGGATGACCGTGCCTGGCAAGCCCTGCGCGGTGCGCAGATCGGCTTTGTGATGCAGGACGCCCTCGGCTCCCTCGACCCCCTGCGCCCGGTGGGCAAGGAAATTGCCGAACCGTTGCGCTTGCACACGCAACTGGATCGCGATGCGCGCCAGGCACGGGTCATCGAGTTGCTACGTTCGGTGGGTGTCCCACAACCGGAACTACGCGCGTTGCAGTACCCCCATCAACTCTCGGGCGGGCTGCGCCAACGGGCCCTGATCGCCTCGGCGATTGCCGCAGGCCCGCGCCTGTTGATTGCCGATGAGCCGACCACGGCGCTGGACGCCACGGTACAGGCCCAAGTCCTGGCGCTGCTGGAGTCCTTGCGTTCGCAAGCCATGGCGATGCTGGTGGTCAGCCATGACCTGGCGGTCGTGTCGCGCCTGGCGGACCGGGTGGCGGTGATGCATCACGGGGTGATTGTCGAGCAAGGCCCGGTGGAGGCGATCCTGCATGATCCACAGCACCCTTACACCCAATCGCTGCTGCGGGCTGGGCGCGCCGTGCATTTCCAGCGTCCGGCCCGGGCGGCGCCGAAGCTGGCGCGTGTCGAGCGCTTCGACCTGCCATTGATCGAGGCGCGTCACCTGCAAAAAACCTTTATTGGCCCCGACGGTCAGCCCCATGTCGCGGTGCACAACGCCAGCTTCAGCCTGCGGGCCGGGGAAACCCTGGGGATTGTCGGCGAGTCTGGCAGCGGCAAGACCACCCTCACCCGCATGCTGCTGGGGCTGGAGCGCCCGGACGCCGGCGATGTGTGGCTTAACGGGCGGCCCTGGAGCGCGCTCAACGATCAACAACGACTCCAGTTGCGCCAGCGCATCCAGGTGGTGTTCCAGGACCCGCAAAGCTCGTTCGACCCGCGCTACACCGTGGCACGGGTGCTCAACGAGGCGCTGCAAGTGGCGGGTTTGCCACGCCAGGACTGGCCGGCACGCACCCTGGAACTGCTGGAGCTGGTGCGCCTGGATGCCAGCGTGCTCAGTCGCCGTCCTCTGGAGCTTTCCGGCGGCCAGCGCCAACGTATCGCCATTGCCCGGGCGCTGGCGCCCAACCCCCAGGTGCTGGTGTGCGACGAGCCGGTGTCGGCCCTGGATGTGTCGGTGCAGGCGCAGATCCTCGCGCTGCTGGCCGACCTCAAGACCCGCCTGAAACTGGCCTGCCTGTTCATCTCCCACGACCTGGGCGTGATCAACCAGGTCAGCGAACGGGTGCTGGTGATGAAGGACGGCGAGGTGGTGGAAAGCGGCACTGTGCGTGACGTATTTGACCACCCCCAGCATGCCTACACCCGCGCCCTGCTCGACGCTATCCCGCAGATCGACCGGCCGGCCCCGGTGCCCGAACACCACTTCATTACCTACGCCATTGCCATATAAGGATTGTCATGAGCTTTTTGTCCGTGCCAGCGCTGTTGCAGCGTGCCGCCGTGTTATTGCCGCAGATCGCCGAGGGGGCCGCCGAACGCGAGCGCACCCGGCAACTGCCCCATGAGCAGATCCGCCAACTGGCCGCAGCGCGCCTGCTGACCCTGCGCATTCCCCAGCGCTACGGCGGCAGCGAGTCCAGTGTGCGCGAGGTGGTGCAGTTCGTGATCGACCTGGCGGCAGTAGATTCCAATATCGCCCAGTCGCTGCGCCCCAGCTTTGCCTTTGTCGAAAGCCTGCTGGTGCAAAAGTCCGAAGCCGAACGCCAGTTGTGGTTTGCCCACTACCTGCGGGGCGAAGTGTTCGGCAACGCAGGCTGGGAAATCGGCGGCGCCAACGGCCAGGTCAGTGCGCGGCTTGTGCCTGAGGGCGAGCACTTTCGCGCCAATGGCAGCAAGTACTACAGCACTGGCGCGCTATATGCCGACTGGGTCAGCGCGGTGGCGCTGGATGAAAACGAGGAACCGGTATCGTTCGTGGTGCCCCGCGACCGCGAAGGCCTGGAACTGGTGGATGACTTCGACGCCATGGGCCAGCGCCTGACCGCCAGCGGCACCACACGCCTGAACAACGTGCTGGTGCGCCGCGAGGAAATCCGCACGCGGGTGGTGGAGGAAGGCCAGCGTTCGATCATCACGCCGTTCCTGCAACTGTTCCTCGGCGCGGTGCAGGCCGGCATCGCGCGCAATGCCTTGAACGATGCGGTGGCCTTTGCAAAAGACCATGCGCGGCCAATCAAGCACAGCAGCGCCAGCCGCTCGGTGGATGATCCCTATGTGGCGTTTTCCGTGGGTGAGATCTCGGCCCGTGCGTTTGCTGCCGAAGCGGTGGTGTTGCGTGCCGCTGACAGCATCGACGTGGCCTGGGCCCACGACCTGGATCACGATGCGGTGACTCGCGCAGCCGTCGACGTGGCCCAGGCGCAATACATCGCCGCCGAGTCCGCACTCAAGGCCGCCGAACTGCTGTTTGACGTGGGCGGCGCTTCCACTACCGGACGCAGCCATAACCTCGATCGACACTGGCGCAATGCGCGCACCGTGGCCAATCACAATCCACGGCACTGGAAGGCCGCAGTGGTCGGCACCTATCGGCTCAAGGGCAGCGAACCACCGACGTCGGGCTTGTTCTAGAGCCTTGCTCTCTGGTATTGCATAGCAACTGTCTGCGCTTTTAAGGAGTTCTCCATGATTTACCGCACACTGGGCCAGTCCGGGCTCAAGGTCAGCGCACTGACCCTGGGTACGATGATGTTTGGCGAACAGACCAACACCGAAGATTCGCTGCGGATCATCGACAAAGCCTGGGACCAGGGCATCAACTTCATCGACACCGCCGACGTCTACACCGGCGGGCGTTCGGAAGAAATTGTCGGCGAAGCCATCGGCCGTCATCGCGCCGACTGGGTCGTGGCCTCCAAAGTCGGCTTCGGCCCACCGGACGGCCTGCCCAACCGCAGCGGCCTGAACCGCAAGCGTATTTTCAACGCGCTGGAAGCCAGCCTCACCCGCCTCGACACCGACTATCTGGACATCTACTACCTGCACCGTGAAGACCACGATACGCCGCTGGATGTCACGATTTCGGCGATTGGCGACCTGATCCGCCAGGGCAAGATCCGTTACTGGGGGCTGTCCAACTACCGGGGCTGGCGCATTGCCGAAGTGGTGCGCGTGGCCGAACGCCTGGGGGTCGACCGGCCGATCATCAGCCAGCCGCTGTACAACATCGTCAACCGCCAGGCCGAGGTGGAGCAGATCACCGCGGCCGCAGCCTATGGCCTGGGCGTGGTGCCTTACAGCCCGCTGGCCCGTGGCGTGCTCAGTGGCAAGTACGCGCCGGATATCACCCCCCAAGCGGGTAGCCGTGCCGCACGCCAGGACAAGCGCATCCTGGAAACCGAATGGCGCGTGGAGTCGCTGCGCATTGCCCAGCAGATCCAGCAGTACACCCAGGGCCGTGGCGTGGGGATTGTCGAGTTTGCGATTGCCTGGGTGTTGAACAACCAGGCGGTCAGCTCGGCAATTGTCGGCCCGCGTACGGAGGCGCAGTGGGATGCCTATACCGGGGCGCTTGAGGTGAAGATCAGTGCTGAGGATGAAGCGTTTATTGATTCGCTGGTGACGCCGGGGCATGCGTCGACGCCAGGGTTCAATGATGTGGGGCACTTTGTCTCCGGGCGTATCCACCGTCCCTGAGAACACCCCCTGTAGGAGCTCGATAGCGTCGACGCGGTGTATCTGCTAGACCGAGTTGAGGCTATCGCAGGCAAGCCAGCTCCTACAGGTTTTGAATGGCGAGATCATTCAACCCAGCGGCACATCCAGGCTGACCTTGACCCGGTCCATCACCACAATGCTGCGAAACCATTTGATATTGCGGTTCTCGTAGAACAGCGTGCGGGCCAGGGTTTCGTAAGCCTTCATGGTTTCCACCACGACCACCAGCATGAAGTCCGCATCGCCGGTAACGTAATAGCACTGCTGCACTTGTGGGATCGACATCTGCACCTTGAGCACGTCGAGGTCTTCGATATGGGTGCGCTCGGCGTGCACCTCCACCAGGATCGTGATCGGCTTGCCTACCGCGTCCTGATTGACCACCGCCGTATTGGCGCTGATCGCCCCGCCCTGCTCCATGCGCTTGATACGCCGCTGCACGGCTGCGGTCGACAGGTTGACCTGTTCGCCAATCACCCGTAGCGCGGTGGTGTTGTCGCGTTGCAGGTGCTTGAGAATCGCGCGGTCGAAATCATCCAGGGGCGGTTGGGGGCTGACGGGCATGCTGGCGAACCTTGGGCGTGAGAAAATTTCCCATAAGATGCCGTAAAACAGAGCAAACGTCTCACCTCAAAAGCAATATATTCCCACCTGAAATTCCCCCCTCTTTCGTTTGAATCGGTTTCGCGAGGATCGCGTGTCTAAAGGTGTTGTTTTATCGGTATTGGCCTCGGTGTTGTTTGCCGTGATGTATTACTTCACATCGCTGCTCACGCCGTTGAGTGGACTGGAAATTTTCGGCTGGCGCATGCTGCTGACCGTGCCGTGCATGACCGTTTTCATGGTGCTCAGCAGTGAATGGCGCCAGGTCTGGGCGCTGCTGCAGCGACTGGCGGGCGAGCCACGGCTGATCGGCGCAATTGTGCTGTCATCGGTGTTGCTGGGCGTGCAGCTGTGGCTGTTCATGTGGGCGCCGCTCAACGGCCGCAGCCTGGATGTGTCCCTGGGCTACTTCCTGTTGCCGCTGACCATGGTCCTGACCGGGCGCCTGGTGTATGGCGAACAGCTGTCGCGGCTGCAATGGATCGCCGTGGTGTTTGCGGCGATTGGCGTGCTTAACGAGCTGTACCAGGTGGGCGGGTTCTCCTGGGCGACGCTGCTGGTGATCATCGGCTACCCCATCTACTTCGTGCTGCGCAAACGCCTGGCCACTGACCACCTGGGCGGATTATGGCTGGACATGGCGCTGATGCTGCCGGTGGCGTTCTGGTTTGTACAAAGTGGCGAACAGGGCTTCGCCGTGCTGGATGCCCATAAAGGCTTGTACGCCTTGATCCCGATGCTCGGGTTGATCAGTGCTTCGGCGCTGGTGTGCTACATCATCGCCAGCCGGCTGCTGGCGTTCAGCCTGTTCGGCCTGCTCAGCTATGTGGAGCCGGTGCTGTTGCTGGGGGTGGCGCTGCTGCTGGGGGAAAGTATCGGGCCGGGGGAATGGCTGACCTATATCCCGATCTGGTTGGCGGTGATGGTGTTGGTGTTTGAAGGGTTCAAGCACCTGATGCGTCAGCGCAGAGCCTGACCCAATAACTGTAGGAGCGAGCAAGCTCGCTCCTACAAAAAGCCATGTCAGTCGGTGGTCAGCACGCCACGACGGACCTGGTCACGCTCGATCGACTCGAACAGGGCCTTGAAGTTGCCTTCGCCGAAGCCGTCATCGCCCTTGCGCTGGATGAACTCGAAGAATACCGGCCCCATCAGGGTTTCCGAGAAGATCTGCAACAGCAGGCGTTTGTCGCCGGCGACGGACGAACCGTCCAGCAAAATACCCCGGGCCTGCAATTGGTCCACCGGTTCGCCGTGGTTTGGCAGGCGGCCTTCGAGCATTTCATAGTAAGTGTCTGGCGGCGCCGTCATGAAGCGCATGCCGATCTTCTTCAACGCGTCCCAGGTCTTGACCAGGTCTTCGGTGAGGAAGGCTACGTGCTGGATGCCTTCACCGTTGAACTGCATCAGGAACTCTTCGATCTGGCCTGCGCCCTTGGACGACTCTTCGTTCAACGGGATGCGGATCATGCCATCCGGGGCGCTCATGGCCTTGGAGGTCAGGCCGGTGTATTCGCCCTTGATGTCGAAGTAGCGCGCTTCACGGAAGTTGAACAGCTTCTCGTAGAAGTTCGCCCAGTAGGCCATGCGCCCGCGATAGACGTTATGGGTCAAATGGTCGATGACCTTCAGGCCCGCGCCCACCGGGTTGCGGTCCACACCGTCGATAAACACGAAGTCGATATCGTAGATCGAGCTGCCTTCACCGAAACGGTCGATCAGGTACAGCGGCGCGCCGCCGATGCCCTTGATGGCCGGCAGGTTCAGCTCCATCGGGCCGGTTTCGATATGGATCGGCTGGGCACCGAGTTCCAGGGCGCGGGTGTAGGCCTGCTGCGAATCCTTGACGCGGAACGCCATGCCACACACCGATGGACCGTGCTCGGCGGCAAAGTACGAAGCGATGCTGTTGGGTTCGTTGTTGAGGATCAGGTTGATCCCGCCCTGGCGGTACAGGTGCACGTTTTTCGAGCGGTGGCTCGCCACCTGGGTGAACCCCATGATCTCGAAGATCGGCTCAAGGGTGCCCGGGGTCGGTGATGCAAACTCAATGAATTCAAAGCCCATCAGGCCCATTGGGTTTTCGTATAGATCTGCCATGATTTGGCGCCTCATCATCTTTTTAGAATTAAATTAATTAATTGCCAGCAAGGATGAGGTGGGCAGGTGGCGCACAGGAAATGCCCCGCACGCTGCGGGCGAGGAAGTCACCGTAGATGAGTTGGAACCCGAGTAGCTTCATGGTTGGATCATTCTCTTACGGGCGTCTCTGACGGACGAGGCCTGCGGGATGTCAGGCGCTTATTCTTGTATGCGTAAACCGATTCTACACAGCGTAAACAGCTTTGTCCGTATTCCTTATCAAATCCCTATGCCCTGGCGGGCGCAAGGGGTTTATTGCACAGGTAGATGCCCAGCAGGATCAACGCCCCACCGAAGAACATCGCAGTGCTGAGCTGTTCGTCCAGCAGCAACGCACCACACACCACCGCCGTCAGCGGGTTGAGGGCGATAAACACACCCGCACGGGTCGCACCGATACGCCGGATACCGTCGTAATACCCGATGTAGGCCAGGGCCGAGCCCAATACGCCGAGGTAAAGCAGGCCCAACAAATGCGGCCAATGGATGGCATCCAGCGCTTGCACTGTCAACCGGCCACTCACCAGGGTGGTGAGGCACAGCATCAAGGTGCCCAGCAGCACCGACCAGGTCACCGTCTGCAAGGGGCCAAGGCTATGGTTCAGCGTGCGTGAGCCCAGGGAATACACGCCCCAACTCAGCACACAGCCAAAAATCAACAGGTCGCCAATCCACGCATCAGCCCTGCCCTGCAACAGCAATGGGTTGCGGCTGACAATCACCCACGCGGCGCCGCCCAGGCACAGCACGATACCCAGCACTTGGCTGCGCCCCAAGCGCTCCTTGAACCACCAGCATGACGCCAGGCCAATCACCGCCGGGTTGAGGGCCACAATCAAGGAGGCGCGCGAGGCATTGATAAAATGCAGACCATAGAAAAAGCACAGGTTGTAGAAAAAAATCCCGAAAAAGCCCAGCAGCACTAACCGCGCCATTTGCGCAGGCGTCGGACACGCCAGGGGGATCCGGGCAAAGGCCATGAACAGCAGCAACGCCAGGCTCGCCAGGATAAACCGCAGGCTTGCCGTCAGCAGCGGGTCCAGATCTGCGGCGAGGAATCGCCCGGCAACAAAAGTGCCACCCCAGATCATGGTTACGGCCGCGAGCTTGGCGTAGGTCAGGCGGTCACCCGCAAGTACAAAGGTTGAACCGGGCATAAGGATCCTGAGTATTTGGGAGGCTGTTTGGCGTATTATTTTCCTAATGCCAAGTCATCGTAAAATGAGTAAAACCTCATGACCCTCACGCAATTGGAAATTTTCTCGCTGGTGGCACAACTCCAGGGGTTCACCAGTGCTGCCCATCGCCTGGGCATCAGCCAATCGGCGGTGTCCCATGCCATCAAGTCTTTGGAGCTGGAGCTGGGGGTGGAACTGTTCCGCCGCCAACAGTCGCGGGTCGAACTCAGTGATATCGGCCAGCAACTGCTGCTGCGGGCACGGGCGATGCTGGGGCTGGCCACTACGCTGCAACAGGAAGCGGCCGATGCCCGAGGGATGAAAAGCGGTACCTTGCGCATCGGCTCCTTCGGGCCAACTGCATCCATTCGCCTGCTGCCCAGGATCCTCGAACACTTTCGCCAGGGCCATCCGGGGATCGAGGTGCATGTGGATGAAGGCCCCGACCGCCAAGTGCTGCAGTGGCTCGAAGAGCGGCGCATTGACGTGGGCTTTGTGGTGCTGGAACAGGAACGCCTGGACACCGTTGCACTGCTCGAAGACCAGATGGTCGCCCTGCTGCCCGAGGGCCATGCCCTCGCCCATCAAGCCAGCGTCAAGCTCAAGGACTTGTGTCACGACCCGTTTGTCCTGACTGAGGCGGGCTCCTCGGAGTTGGTGGAGCGACTGTTCCACAGTGCCCGGCTCAAGCCCAATGTGCGCTATCGCTGCTCGCAACTGCTCAGCACCCTGGATACCGTCAGCCGGGGTGCGGGCGTGAGTGTGGTGGCCCAGGCCTCATTGCCGCAGGACGGCCAGCCACGCTACGTACAGCGGCCGTTATCGCCCAAGGTCGCGCGGCAGATCGGTTTGGCGGTGCTGGACCGACGCCAGTCCTCGCCGGCGACCCTGGCTTTTATCCAGGTGGCGCAGCAACTCTTCCCTTTATCGCAAAAGGCTGTGTAGGCGCCGGCTTGCCGGCGAAGATCCAGAGAACAATGCAGGGCTTTCGCTGACAAGCCAACGCCTACAGGGGGCTGAACGGCGCTTCATGAGTGCGGGTGTTGCCATGATCGTCCAGGGTGGTGAATTGCACCAGCGCCCCGCCCGCCCCACTGCCCGACGGCCCATGCAGGGTGACGGTAGCGGTGGAACGGGGGGCAAGCATCGGTGGGTCATCATTGCGGTACTGACGGCCATCGGCACCCAGCACAACGCTGGCCAGGCTCACGTGATAAGCACTGGGGTTGTGCACTTGCAGGGCGTTGCCCTTGAGCAAGCGCCATCTCAAGTCTTGAGCCGCCTCCTGCGCTTGCCCTGGCAACCGCGGCGCACGCAAAAACAGTTTGATCCGGCTGCGAAACGCGAGCTGCAGCGCATGGCTTGCGTCCGTCGCCGGCCGGATGCCCAGCACATTCAGCCAATAGACTTGCTCCACATCCGCCGATGCTGGCTCCCCGTGATAAACCACTCTTAGCGCCTGGCCTTGACCTGCATCCATGCGCAGGATCGGCGGAGTCACGGTAAAGGGGACGTCACTGTACTCAGGGCGCACCTGGGGATCACCCGCGTCAATCCAGACCGGCACCAGCCTCGGGCTATCCGCCTGATTCGTCAGGTTGAGCGTGACTTGGCCCGAGGCGGCCGGGTAAATCAGGCGGGTCCGGTCAATCACGATTTCAGCGCGGGCACTCCACACCACCAGCCCGCCCAATACCCCCAGCGCCAGACGTACCCAGGCCCAGCTCATCGGTAGCTCAAGGTAAAGGTGGCCAGGCCATTGGCCGTGCCGGGATGAACCGTCGGTTCGGTCTGCAGGTAACGCGCCGTCAGCGTTATCTGGAAGGCGCCATTGCCGGTGCTGCCGGCCTGCCATTGATTGGGGTTATCCGGCGCATTGGAGTCCGCGCCATAACTCAATACGGCGTTGCCATGGAGCAGTTGCAGGGCGACGCCGGTGGCGGTCGAATCGCCCGTCAACGTCAGGCGATCGCTGCGGTTGGCCGGTTGAATCTGGTCGGTCAACGTCAGCAGCACATCCTGGCTGCCGCCCGTCCCACCCGCGCACTGCAGCTGGATATCGCGGCTGGCGCTGCCGGCGACACTGCCCACACCCCTGAACTGCGTAGCGGCCACAGCACCCAGATTGATCGGGACCGAGGGTGTGGACACCGAGCAGGTGGGTTTGAGGGGGGGTCCGACAACGATAGACCCGAAGGTGAATAAATGGGGGAAGTTGAACTCCGGATGGACCCTGAACTCTGCAAACGGCTGCGGATACAGCACCCCGCCGCTGATCGTGCCGGTCACGAAGAACACCACTCGAACGCGCACGCCCCAGGTTGCGAGGCCGGGCCGAAGGGGGCCACGCAAGATCGTGATGCCCTGGCTAATGCTCTTCCACTCGCCGCCCTCACGGTCCTGTGCCATCAAGCCAAAACCCACGCCGACCATACCCGTCGTATAGATCGGCAGCGACAACCCGGAGTGGCCAAAATACTTGCCGGTAAACCGCATGTTCCTGGCCACGCCCAGGTACGACCAGTGATCGGAGACGATGCCCGCGGCATAGGAACAACTCACGGCGTTGAGGGCATCGAGCGCATAACCCTGGGGGTTGCCCAAGACCTGCCCCATCCGTGGATTGGCCGGCACACTGATGGACGCGATGGAAAGCGCCACGGGAGGCTCGGGATAGCAACTGACATTGGCCTGCACATCGCAGGCAGCCAGTGTCGCAACGAGCATCAGTGTGGCTAGAAACAACTGGCGCATATTACAGCTCATCGCACGGTCACCTCTCGACCCGCCCTGCCCCTCACGCATTGTCCCTGCACCAGCTCGGCACGGGCCTGGCGCCCGGCTGCCTGGGGTGGCAAGCGGTAGTGGATATAGCAACGGTCGGCGGCGGTCTCGCTCCACTTGACGATGAGCGTGCCCTGATCGGCAATGCCCCTGACAAATGCCTTGCTGGCCTGGCCAATCACCCCGACTTCGCTGCCTTGCTCATCAAATACCTGGGCTGCAAATGGCAACGGCTTGCCGCTTTCCCGCAGGGCCTTGACCACCACCGCCCGGCCCGCCACGGTGGCGAAGCGCAGGCGCGAGACAGCCCCCGAGGTGGGCACGACTTGTTGTGTGGTCTCCTGGAGCTCCACGTCATACGCACTGCCGTCCGGGTCGACGCCCACGGTATTGGCCTGGAACGCCCGCAGCGACGGCACCACGGCATAGCCGTTGCGATCAACCCGCAGGTGGTGACCGTTGCTCAACCGTGCCCCCTGGGCATCAGGCACGTGAACCAGGGCCGCCGCCTCGCCGAGGTAGTGCGTGAACGTCACACCCTCGTCGTGCACCACCAGGCCGCCGTCGGCACTCAACGAAAGCTGGCTGCTGTCATGGCTCTGGCCATAACCCACCCGCCATGCCGCCGTGCTCGCGTTGTAGCCGGCATGCGCATTGAAACTACTGCTCTGGGCTGACGCGCGGCTGCCAGAGAGGCCATAGTTGAGCGTCGCGTCATCATCCAGCATGCCGTTGATAGCGATCTGCTGCTGGCTGCTGCGGCTGTCACCGGTACTGCGGCTCAAGGTGCTGCTCAGACTGGGCGCGCGGAGACTGCTGCCCAATGGCAGCGACAACGTCATCATCAGGCGGTTGTCGACATGGCCGGCGTTGTCCGAGCGAGCAAAGAACACCTGCTCGCTTTCTTCCAGATGGTTGGCCGGATGATGGGCTTCAACTCGCGAGCGCTGGGCGCTGAGGTTCCAGTTGAGCCGGCGCCAGGTGGTGCCATAGCTCAGGTTGTAAGAGGTCTCCCGCCCCTGGTGTGAGCCCCAGTACTGGGTAGAACTGGCATAGAAGCCCAGCGTGCCGGCCCCCAGTTGCTGGCTGACGGTCAAGTCGATACGACTTTTCTGTCGGGCATAGGTGCCAATGTCCAGGCCTTGGCGCCCCAACTCCCGCACGTTGACCGCATCCGTCAGGTTCAGATAGCCCGGCGTGGAAAAACGATAGGCCCCCAACACCAGGTGGGTGCCTGTCTGGGCCAGTTGCCTGTTGTACCCCACACCATAATTGCGCCCCGACAGCACAGCGTGCCCCGGGATCCGCGTGCGGGAGCCGGTGGTGTCCAGCGAGAACGCACCCAGGGCGGTATTGAGTGCCAACCCGGCCTTACCCTGGGCATAACCTTGGGCAAAACTGCTCCCGCCATACAGCGTCAGGTCATCCAGCACGCCATGCTGCAGCGCCCCTTGAAACGCCAGGGGAGCCTGGCCCTCAACACCCTTTTGGCGGACTTGGCCGAACGTCATGTCGTAGCGACTGGCATGGCGGCGCAGCAGTTGCGACGCCACGGAGAAAGGCACGCTGTAGCTGTATTGGCGACCATCGACTTCCCTGACACTGACACTCAGATCCCCACCACCTGTGGGATACAAATCACTGATCACAAATGGGCCGGGCGCCACCGTGGTCTCGTACAGCGTATAGCCGTTCTGGCTGACGGTAACGGTTGCATTACTGTCCGCAATCCCCCGCACCACAGGCGCATAGCCTTGCTGTGAAGGCGCCAGCATTTGCTCGTCGGTGCCCAGGCTGATGCCCCGCATGCGGGTACTTTCCAGGATCTGGCCGCTGCTGAAGCTGTCACCTACGGTCAGGCGTGATTGCCAGGCCGCCAGGCTGCGTTGCGCGTAGATGGCCGTATTCTGATAAGGCTGGGCACCATCACGCGAATCCCATGCCTGCGCGCCCTGGTGCCGCAAGCGCCAACTGCCCAGGTTGATACCACTGTTCAGGCCCAGGTAGGCACGGTCTTCGCCACTGCCCGCAGTCATGGTCGCGGCACTTAAGTTGTAGCTGAGCAACCCGGCATCGATGCCCTCGTCCCACTGGCTCGGGTCGACGGTATCGCGCGCAGTCGGCGCCAGGTAGAGCTGGGGTACGCTGAGGGCCAGTTGCAGGGCACCGGGATCGACGCTGCTGGAGGCCATGGGAATCCACTGCGAGAGATCCCCACACAGCGGGCCGGGGGCTGCGGGCCGGTCAGTTTCAACCTTGTTTTTCACGACACCCAGCCGAGCCAGCAGCGGCCAGTCCAGGCACGGGCTCACATCGGCCTGGCCGGGAAGCTCGATAAACGCCAACTCATGGCGCCCGACTGGCAGGCCATTGAGCTGCACATCAACGCGATATGTGCCAGGCGCCAGGCTGTCGTGGCGGTTGAAGCGGGAAATATCGACTCCCGGTACCAGACCACTGGAAAACGCTTCCAGGTCAAAGGTGACCGAAGACGCCAGGGCCTCAGGGCCGATAAAAACCGTCAGGAGCTGGCTGAACACCACGATGACGGGAAGGCACAGGGCAGCACGCCTGCCCTTCCACAGTTGCATGTAAAAAAACATAAGTCAGACTTCAAGTCGCTAAAGGGGTGCCCAGCGGGGTGCCGAGAACCCACCGAAATCGTCGATGTACTGGAACTGCACCCGCGCATCGGCGGGCACCACCTGCATCAAGGGAGGCAGGGCAAGGTCCAGGCTGGCAAAGGGCGCAACCATGCCTTGCTGGTCGGTCGCAATCACCTGCTCGCCCATCACTACCGCCACCTCATGAAACGTCACATGGAACGGCGATGGGTTGAACACCCTAAGTGCTGCCTGTTTGCCGGTACGCAAGGTCCAGGTCAGTTGCTCGGGTGCATCCTGGGAATTGCCTGACAAGCCCCGGGGCCGGAAAAACACCTTGGTGCGAATGCGAAAGGCAAAACGCAACTGGTTCTGGCGCTCTTCATCCGCGCTGGCTGGCGGCGACCGCGTCTGGGGCGGCACTTCCAGCACGTTGAGCCAGAACAGTGACTCCTTGTCGCCGGGCAACGGCTCCTGGGTGTAGGCCAGGCGTATGGCCTGGCTCTTGCCCGGGTCCAGGCGAAACACCGGTGGGCTGATGCTAAATGGCACATCACTGTGTTCAGCCGTCAGTTGTGCATTGCCCGCATCCATCCACACCTGGACCAGACGTGCAGCCTGCTGGTCATCGTTGCTCACCCGTACGGTGATTTCCCGACGCGGCTCGGCATAGATCTGGCGCGTGCCACTGATGATCACCCCGGCCTGCGCCTGCGCGAAGGCCAGGCACAGGCAAATCGCAAGGGGCAGGCGTACGCAAGGCATGGTTCGCGCCCTCGCTTGTCAGGGAAAGATCACCGAATACTGCACCGCCGTACTCACCAGCCCT